>JAUMWM010000370.1 GCA_030529705.1 Lachnospiraceae bacterium | reverse complement strand
CAATGTGCTATGGCAAGTTTCATCTACCAAAGGTGCAGATGACTCAAAAAATTTGGTCCAAAAGGACCGTCCCCGCGGGCCGAAATCTCATGACTGTTAACGTCACCAGTTTTTCCCTTGTCATCCTGAGCGTAAGCGAAGGATCTTTACATAAAGCATCGGTTTTTGGTAAAAGATCCTTCGCTGCGCTCAGGATGACTTCCAATTTATCACAAAAACAAACGGTTTAGTTATGGAGGCGTGAACAGCAACAAAATATATCGGGATGCTACGAACCCTTGAATTTTTTGTGCATTTGTGCTACGATTCCCATATTAAACAGCGCATATTCTGCACATTTTAACAAATAGGAATACAGTTTCAAACAGCACATATCCAATCAGGAGGTTAGCATGTTAACAGATTTTGTCAAATCCATCCCGCCCGAGAAGGAAGCCATGAAGGCGGAACTCAAAACGGAACGGGAAAAACTCGCGAATGCTTCCATGAAAATCAAAGGAGCCAAGCTCCCGGTCATGGTCATCTTCGAGGGCTGGGGCGCGGCTGGCAAGGGCAGCGTTATCGCCAGCGTCATCAAGAACATCGACCCGCGCTTCTTCGAGGTCGCAACGACCCATGCGGAGCCGACCGTGGAGGAGAAAAGGAAGCCCTTCCTCTACCGCTACTTCATTGAAATCCCGGAAGCCGGCCAGTTCAAGTTCTTCGATACCTGCTGGATGCGGGAGGTGACGGACGGCATCCTGGACGGCACCCTTTCCGAGCAGGACTATGCCCGCCGCGTGCAGAGCATCAATATCACGGAGCGCCAGCTCACCGATAACGGCTATCTGGTCATGAAATTCTTCTTCAACATCAGCAAGAAAGAGCAGAGCAAGCGGCTAAATGCCCTTCTGGCGGACAAAAACACAAAATGGCGCGTGAACAAGGATGACATCTGGGAGAATGCCCACTACAAGGAGAGCCAGAAAGTATATGACAAATATCTGAGCGACACCAACCGTTCAACCGCTCCCTGGTATATCATTGATGCGAAGGACAAAGAGTGGGCGGAACTCCAGGTGCTCCGCTTCCTGAACCAGGGCATTGACACTGCGTTAAAGAACCATTCCCTGGCCGTTCCGATACTGCAGAACGCATTCCCACTTAAGCAAATGCCGCTCCTTAAAGACATACCGCTTGACAAATCCCTCACGGATGAAGAGTACAAAGCCGAGTTAAAGCTGCTCCAGGCGAGGCTTCATGATTTGCACTATAAGCTGTACCGCAAGAAGATTCCGGTCATCATCGCCTATGAAGGCTGGGATGCTGCCGGCAAAGGCGGCAATATCAAGAGGATTACCGGTGCGCTTGACCCCCGCGGCTATGTTGTCCATCCTATAGCGAGTCCCGAGCCCCACGAGAAGGCCCGCCATTATCTGTGGCGCTTCTGGAAGCGCCTGCCCAAGACCGGCCACGTTGCTATTTTTGACCGGACCTGGTATGGGCGCGTCATGGTCGAGCGGTTAGAAGGCTTCTGCAGCGAGAACGACTGGCAGAGGGCTTACAATGAGATGAACGAGTTCGAGAAGGAACTCTATGACTGGGGCGCGGTCATCATCAAGTTCTGGGTGCAAATAGACAACCAGACCCAGCTTCAGCGCTTCACGGACAGGCAGAATACGCCGGAGAAGCAGTGGAAGATTACGGACGAGGACTGGAGAAACCGCGAGAAGTGGGATCTCTACGAGGGCGCCGTCAACGATATGATACAGAAGACGAGCACGGCATTTGCCCCATGGCACATCCTGGAGTCGGTTGACAAGAAGTATGCGAGAATCAAGGCGCTTCGGATCGTGATTTCCGAGTTGGAGAAGGCCTGCAAGGAGAGGTAAGGGAAAATTTCAAGCCTTGGGGTTAGCCTCGTGGGCTTCGAGTCTTGGCTTTCGGCTCGTGGCTTCAGCTCGTGGCTCCGGCCTGCGGCTTCCAGTCTGCGGCCTCCGGCTCTGGCCCGTGGCTTCGGCCTGTGGGCTTCAGCCCGCGGGGACGGTCCTTTTGGGTCGAAAATTTTCGACCCAAAAGGACC
>JAUMWM010000117.1:6102-7826 GCA_030529705.1 Lachnospiraceae bacterium | reverse complement strand
CGGGGGGTAGGTTCGTTTTGGGACAAAAAATTCGGACCCAACTGGACCGCCCCCACGGACCGAAAAAAATCGTCCCAAAAGGACCGTCCCCGCGGGCCGAATGTTCAAGGCAAATGCCCCACCCTGTCCATAAAAACGCGATATGGCATATATCCGCCTATCAGGCGGCTCTCCCTCTCCCGCAACGTGTGCGTAAGATAGGTGAGGTTGTCCAGGATGATCGGCGCCCATTTGTCGGACATGACCCAGCCGGAATAATACCCGTCATTTTGTACCGCAAATGGTATCACCCGCTCTATCGCATGCAAAACCGTAGCGTCCGCCGCCAGCGGCTCCTCAGGGAAATCCTTGAGATCCCACGCCTTAGAGAACAGAGTCCTAAGCGCATCCGTCCGCAAATAGCACTCCGATCCAAATGGCGCGACCGGCTCCCACTCGCGCTCCACCGGGACGCGGATGCCTAGCTCCTTGGCGAGCCGGGCGGTTTCCTTATAATTCGCCCCCCACTCGCCGTGGCCGATGGTCGGGTAGTACTCCGCATGGACCGGCGGCGGCGGCGTCAGCATCCCAAGCCGCGCATTCCTCTCAAAGAGATCCAGCACGTTCCATACGAACTCCCGCGAAGGCATCAGGCACTCAAAGCACATCCTCTCCCAGGACCTGCCTGTGGAGAGCATGGCAAGCTGCGGCACCTTCTTGTCATGGACCTTCAAAATCACGTCATACTGAAAAATCACGTCCCGCCAGAGCGTCAAAAACGGCATGAGGTCGCGACCCCGGTTCCCAGTCATCCGAATTTCCACCCTATGTCCATCTTTTAACGAGGCAAATGCCCGCTCCGCGGCCTCCCGCGCCTCTCGCCCCGAGACTGAGATGTAGATATCCGCGCCGTCCGGCAAGTTGGAAGCATACGCAGCAAGGTTAACTGCCAGTTCCGGATAATAGATATGGGCTATGGCGGCAAGCGAAGGAAGAATATTCGTCCCGCGGGGACGGTCCTTTTGGGCCGAATTTTCCCGGGAAACAGTACCGGCTGTTGCAATGCCGCCCTTCCTCCGAAGTCCCTCCGGAAGAATAAAGTTCAGATGCATCCGCTTTTTAATCGCCGCCATGTTCTCTGTCCGAAGAATCGTCTCCCAGATAAGATCCGTGTCATAATCCGTCCCACCTTCCAGATACTCGAATGCCTCCCGGGTCGCCTCCCCGCCGCTCCGCTCAAATGCCTCCCCATACTCGTGGAAGAATGAGCGTTTCTTCATGACAGGACAGCGTTTTCTCTCAATCAAGTATCTTGGAAAATCACGGAGAGGGTCTTTCGTAAACCCTCTCAGTTCCGGGCAGGCCATGTAGACATCCCACCTATAGCCTTTGTCGGCCATCTCTTTCGTGAAAATCGCTTCAAAGTAGCCGATAGCCTCCTCGTAACGATGAATTTCGGGGAGATTCTCCCAAAAGGATTTGAAATCATCCGTCTCCAAGAATCTTTTTTCAAATACCATGAAGAAGGACTGGACATGCTCCGGTATGTATCCGTATTTTATTGTCCCGAATGGATCTCCTGGATCTCCTGCAAATGCCGTAATCCCCCAGAAATCCAATTCTTTCTTTTCCATCTCCGCAAACATTTCAGACAGGGGATAGAACGGTCCAAACAGGGTGTTGTTGCAGAGGATAACGGATGAGTAATTCTCATTTTTGACCATCTGACAAGGCAGGGCGGCTTT
>JAUMWM010000117.1:0-6002 GCA_030529705.1 Lachnospiraceae bacterium | reverse complement strand
GGCGGCTTTATCCAGGATGTCGTTGCAAAGGGTAACAGAAGAGACATTCTCCTTTTCGGACAGGATGTGGGAAAGCCCCGCTTTATATGCAGTCACGTCATAGCCGTCATTCGGGCGCAGGATTACTTCGTCAGAATGATTACGGAGCACGGCGAGACCTTCATCCCCGACAGTCCCGTTGACGACAACATAGATCCTCTCCGCCACTTCCCGAAGTCCATCAAGAAAAACAGGGACATAGCCATCGACAATTCCCTGCTTATCATAGAAACAATATACTGCCAGGCGGATTTTTTCGGCTATATCTCGCGTCATATTCCTTCCTGTTTTCTTCTTAGCTGTGACAATTCTCTTCATGATCACAGCCTAAACTTGACAAATCTTACATATTCGTAGCTGCTCGGCACCCATTTGTCATTCTGAGCGTTAGCGAAGAATCTTTAATTCAGATCCTTCGCTTACGCTCAGGATGACAAGATGCAGTTACCCATTTTTCTTAGACCTGCAAAGAATGCTTATTTTTCAGCAGATTCTCCCTCACGAACTCGTGTTACCCATTTTTCTTAGGCCTGCAAAGAGTGCTTATTCTCTGTAAACTCCTTGAAGCTGCCCCACTTCTTATCCTTGTCTGAAAGGTTCAGCTCCATTCCCTCCGGAATCGGCCACTCGATCCCGATATCCGGGTCGTTCCAAGCGAGTCCGCCTTCGTCATTTGCATGATAGAAATCCGTGCATTTGTAGCAGAACTCCGCCTCGTCGCTTAACACGACAAATCCATGGGCAAAATTCTTCGGAATGAAAAACTGCTTCTTATTTTCTGCGGTGAGGAGGACGCCGAACCATTTGCCATAGGTCTCAGACCCCTCTCTGAGGTCGACCGCGACATCGAATACCTCGCCCTTCACTACCCGCACCAACTTGTCCTGGGGATAATTAATCTGAAAATGCAGGCCGCGGAGGACTCCCTTGGTGGAGCTGGACTGGTTGTCCTGTACAAATGTATGGTCAATGCCGGCCGCCGCAAAATCATTGTAATTATAGGTCTCCATAAAGTAGCCGCGCTTGTCGCCGAATACGGTCGGCGTAATAATCTTAAGTCCCTCTATTTCACAAGTCTCAACTGTAATCTTGCCCATATTTATTCCTTTCTGTCAGCTTTTGCCTGTCTCCCTGCCTTGTCGGCCTCCATAATCTTCCGTATCCTGGCCGGATCCCCCCACACGGCGGAAGACGCGTCCTCCCGCTCCGGGTACTTCCCATAGTCAAGGCGAATTTTCATATTCCGATCTTTCAGAAATGCCCGCACTTTCTCAGCAAGCGGAGTCGCCGTCCCGCTGCAGCAGTTGATCACGCCCGTCACGTCCTTCTGCAAGGCTGTCGCGGCAATCTGGGCGGCGAGCTCATCGATATCGAGGAAATCGAACTTATTCTCTCCCATCGTAAAGGGGAATTTTGCGACTCCCTCCCTCTCTGCCTGGAGCAGATGGGTGAAAACCGAATCATTGTTCCAGTCATCACCGACAATATAAAATCCGCGTATCCATTGCAGCGCACAGCCATGCTCCCTGCAGTAAGCCGTCATCCTCTCCCTGAGCGTATTTTTCGCGATTCCATAGGGCGTGACCGGATGGGTCGGCGTATCCTCCGTGACGGCTCCCTCATAATACCCGACCTCATGTACGGTACTCATTACCAGGAGCTGCGGCAGTCCCGCATCGATAAGGCCCGTCAGGAAACTGTAATGCTTCTCCAAATCAATCATGTGACTGGGGTTCGCATGGTCAAAGCTGTTCCTCCATGCGAGGTGGATGCAGACGTCCGGTCTGCCCGCAGCATCATAAAGGCCTCCCCCCATCGCAAGTATGTCACCCTCGACCATGTCGCACAGTCCGCGCGCCGCATCACATCGAAAATCCGCGGCCGCTACTTCCACGCCTCTATCGAGGAGTTCCGGGATAACATGCTTTCCTATATAACCATTTGCCCCGGTGACGAGAACCCTCATAAATCCTGCAAACCCCTTCTCAAACGTAACTTCTCAAATCATTCCTGTACGTAACAGCCTGACGCATCCTGCCATTTATGTACTTTAGCCCCACCATTCTGAGCACTAGTCCTGTCATTTTGAACGCTAGCCCTGTCATTCTGAGCGTTAGCGAAGAATCTTTTCCATCAACTAACTCATATTTTCGATTTAGCCCTAAAGATTCATCCATAAATGATTCAACATGCCGGTCTTTTTTCCGACTGCACCCGCCTCAAAATGCTTACATACAGGCAAAAGATCCTTCGCTAACGCTCAGGATGACAAAACAATGACAGAACATTTACATTATCTTATAACCCATTAGCAACATCGATCAGATACTGACCGTAGTGCGTCTTCATGAGCGGCTCCGCCAATTTGCGAAGCTGAGCCTCATCTATAAAACCGCGCCTAAATGCAATCTCCTCTATGCAGGAAATGTACATTCCCTGGCGCTTCTGGAAAGCGGCCACGAAGTCCGCCGCGTCAAGCAGCATGTCATGATTGCCGGTATCAAGCCAGGCAAATCCCCGCCCGAGGGTCTCCACATAGAGATTTCCCCTGCGGAGATATTCGTTATTAATAGACGTTATCTCAATCTCGCCCCTTGCGGACGGCTTGACATTTCGGGCGATCTCCACAACGTCATTGTCGTAGAAATACAGGCCCGGTACGGCATAATTCGATTTTGGATACTTCGGCTTCTCCTCAATGGAAATGGCTTTGCCGTTTTCGTCAAATTCCACGACCCCATATTCCGAAGGATCTTTCACGTAATAACCGAAAATCGTGGCGCCCTTCTCCCTCGATGCGGCTTCCCGCAGGACTTTGGAAAAGCTCTGCCCATAGAAAATGTTGTCGCCCAGAACGAGCGCGACATGGTCGTCCCCGATGAAATCCGCGCCGATGATGAAAGCATCAGCCAGTCCCCTCGGCACTTCCTGGACCGCATACTCAAAGTGCATGCCGAGCTGGCTTCCATCCTCGAACAACTCTTTGAATGCCGGAAGATCTCGTGGCGTCGATATGATCAGCACTTCCCTGATTCCCGCCAGCATCAAGGTTGACAGCGGATAATAAATCATCGGCTTGTCATAGACCGGCATCATTTGTTTGCTTGCTGCTTTCGTGAGCGGATAAAGCCTGGTGCCTGACCCGCCCGCAAGTATAATTCCCTTCATGAAAAATCTCCCTTTTTATAGCGGCTCTCCAACCGCTTTTATTCCAAGCCATCATGGGCATTTGTGCGATTCTATGATCACAAAACTATTCGTCCTGTACGGCTTAACTGGCAAATATGTCATCCTGCGCATAAGCGAAGGATCTTCCCTATATATCATCCTGAGCACAAGCGAAGGATCTTTCTGATACAACAGGGGTGTTGGTATAAGATCCTTCGCTTCGCTCAGGATGACAAGCCTGCGTCCCGCAATGTCTCAGCGGCCAGCGTACATGTCCTCATAATATTTCTGATAATTCCCGCTCGTCACATGCTCCATCCACTCCGGGTGGTCAAAGTACCAGCGGATTGTCTTCTTAATGCCTTCCTCGAAGCAGGTCTCCGGATACCAGCCGATCTCCGCCTTGATCTTGTCCGGAGCGATAGCGTATCTGCGGTCATGACCCTTGCGATCCGTGACGTATGTAATCAGGTCCTCGGAAACCAATGCTTTCCTCGGGTCGTCATCTGCCAGCTCTTCCTGAAGCGTGGAGATGATGGTCTTCACAATCTGGATATTCTCCCGCTCATTGTGGCCGCCGATATTGTAGGTCTCGAACAATTTGCCCTGCTCCTGGACCATATCGATGCCCTTGCAGTGGTCCTCGACATAGAGCCAGTCGCGGACATTCTTCCCGTCGCCATATACCGGGAGGGATTTGCCATGCAGCGCATTGTTGATCATGAGCGGAATCAGCTTCTCCGGGAACTGGTACGGACCGTAGTTATTGCTGCAGTTGGTGATATTTGCAGGGAATCTATACGTATCCATGAATGCCTTGACCATGAAATCCGAGGAGGCCTTGCTGGCCGAGTACGGGCTGTGCGGATCGTAGGGAGTCGTCTCATAGAAATAATCTTCCGGGTTTGAGAGGGAGCCGTACACCTCGTCGGTGGAGACGTGGAGAAACTTTTTGTCTTCCGGATAGGTCCCGTCTTCCTTCTCCCAGGCATTCCTGGCGGCATTCAGCATGGTGAGGGTTCCGAGGACATTTGTCTTTACAAATACGCCCGGATCCTTGATGGACCTGTCCACGTGGCTCTCTGCAGCGAAATGAACGACGCGGTCTACGTCATTTGCTTCAAATATTTTTGCAATCGCTTCCGCATCGCAGATATCAGCCCTGACAAATGTATAGTTCTCCCTATTCTCGACATCTTTCAGGTTTTCAAGATTGCCGGCGTAGGTGAGCTTGTCTACATTGATGATACGGATTTCGTCACCGTATTTCTTAAACATGTAGTGGATGTAATTCGATCCGATAAACCCTGCGCCTCCCGTTACAACATATGTCCTCATGTTTCGTCCTTTCCTTTCATTTATTTCATTGCAAATGGCTATTATCACCAGTCAAATGTTCCTCTTCAAATTGTGCACCATATGATGCTTGCCACAATATGTTTGTCATCCTGAGCGTAAGCGTGAACAACAACCATGTCAGTTACTGTTCACACCTCATGTACTGCCCTTGTCATCCTGAGCGTAAGCGAAGGATCTTTTACCATCTGCAGCGGCTTTATGTAAAAGATCCTTCGCTTACGCTCAGGATGACACCCCAATTGCCGCAAAAACAGGCGATTTTGTGCGGAAGTGTGAACAGTAACCCATGTCACACAGAGTTATTATAGCATCAACGATGATTAGTTGCAAGAAAGCGTTGAACATGGTATAGTTACTTAGGATTTTTCCTTAAAACAGACCACATAAAAGAGGTGACTATGAGCCTTTATTCTGTCGTTGTGCCCGTGTATTACGGGGAACACATGCTGGACGAGCTTTATGAACGCCTGGCGAAAGTATTTGATGAAGAAATCAAAGAGCCGTTCGAGCTTCTTCTCGTTGACGACGGCTCCAAAGACCGTTCCTGGGAGGTCATGAAAGCCCTTCGGGAAAAAGACAGCAGGGTTAAAATTTTCCAAATGGCCCGAAATTTCGGCCAGCACCCCGCCCTTCTGTGCGGATTCCAATACGTAAACGGGGATTTCGTCATCACGATGGACGACGATCTCCAGCACCCGCCGGAAGAGCTGCCGAAAATGATCAAAGTGATGAACGAGCGGGACGACGTGGACGTTATCCTCGCCAGATACGAGGGCAGGAAGCACAACCTGATTCGAAAAATCGGCACCAGGATTTCCGTCTCCATGACATCGAAAATGCTTGGAAAGGATCCCGATCTTGAAATCACCAGTTTCCGCCTGATGCGCCGCTTTATCGTCGATGCGATAAAGGACACGTCCATCCACCTTCCCCAGATTGGCAACCTGCTGGTGCAGACGTCCAACAGGATTATCAATGTCGACGTCCATCATGCGGAACGCGCGTACGGCAAGAGCGGGTATACGATGAAGGAGCTCATCAAAGAGCTGCTTTATGACATCACCACCCACTCAGCCCTGCCTCTGATGATTGTCCGGAACATTGGTATATTCACATTCTTCGTGAGCATGCTTCTGAGCTTGTTCTACCTCATCCGATATTTCGTAGTCGGAACATCCGTCCAGGGCTGGACTTCCCTGATACTCGTCATGCTGGCATCCACCGGCCTGACCTTGCTTTCAGTCGGAATACTCGGGGAATACCTGATGCATATACTCGATGAGTCGAAGAAGATGCCGCATTACGTGCTGAGACAAAAGGACATTGACCCGTCTGAGAAGACGGCTTGAGTGCGTCTCGGGTTCGACACGCCATCGACCCGGATTCGGCTCGCGGGGACGGTCCTTTTGGGTCGATTTTTTTCGACCCAAAAGGAC
>JAUMWM010000369.1 GCA_030529705.1 Lachnospiraceae bacterium | reverse complement strand
TGGAAATTAATATGGAAAAGAAAAAGGCAGGTCTTTCTATGCAGATAGAGGAAATGAGGCTATGGAAATATAAAATCGGCATGACTGCGGAAGACATAGCGACGGCTTCCGGAGTTCCCCTGAGCACGGTGCAGAAAATATTCAGCGGCGTGACGAAGAATCCGCGGAAGAGTACGATGGATGCCGTTATCGCAGTACTGCGCCAGGAGGCGGAAAAGAGAGGGGGGGAGATGGCAGTCAGAGAACCTGCGGTTGCTTATGGCGTTCGGAAAAATGAGGTGAAAGGCATTCCAGAGAGCGCCATGGATGTAGCTTGTGCGGTTTCAAATATATCTGACAGCCAGGTGTATGACCCGGAGAATCGCTCCGGAACGTATACTCTGGAAGACTACTATGCCCTTCCGGACGAACAACGGGTGGAGTTGATTGACGGAGTTTTTTACAATATGGCCGCACCTGCACTGGTGCACCAATTAATCCTGCTCGAATTAGCCATTCTGTTTCGTGAATGCATTGATGCACATGAGGGCGCATGCGAGGTGTATGTGGCTCCCTGCGATGTCAGGCTCGATATGGATAATCGCACCATGGTTCAGCCTGATCTTCTCATCGTCTGCGAAGAATATGGAATCGATGCGAAAAGAATAGAGGGTGCGCCGGCTTTGACGGTGGAGATTCTTTCTCCCTCGACACGCTCGAAGGACATGCTTTTGAAACTCTATAAATATGCGAATGCGGGCGTGCGGGAATATTGGGTCGTAGATCCGGAAGAGAGGGTCGTCCTTGTCTATAATCTGGAACAGCAAGTCTATTATCCGAAACGATATTCTTTTCAGGATGATATTCCGATTGGGATTTCTAAAGGGGAGTGCAGTATCGATTTTTCTAAGGTTCTAAAAAGAATAGAGCGGCATCGGAGGTAGTTTTGGCGACGGGGAAACCGTACAGATGGATGTATTTAGGTTTCGGAGGTTTTAGATGAGGACGAGAGAAGAGGCTTTAAAGTATGGCCTGTCATTTCCGGACGCTTATAAAGATGCGCCGTTTCATGATGAAAACTGGCAGCTTGTGCGATACAAGGGGAATAAAAAGGCGTTTCTGTGGACATATGAGAGGGATGGTTTCGTGAACCTTAATGTCAAAGTCGCCCCGGACAAGGCTTTCTTTTGGAGGGATATGTACAAGTCGGTCATTCCGGGCTACCATCAGAACAAGCAGCACTGGAATACGGTCATATTGGATGGGACAATCCCGGAAGAGGACATCCGGGTTATGATTGCGGAGAGTTATGACCTCGTAAGCGACAGTCCGTCCAAGCGGATTTATGACGCTGTAAAGCGCATACCGTATGGGCGCGTTGCAACGTATGGGCAGATTGCGGAGCTTGCCGGAGACAGGAAGATGGCCCGCGCAGTAGGAAACGCCCTGCATAAGAATCCGGATCCTGACAGCATCCCATGTTTTCGCGTTGTCAACTCGAAGGGCGAGCTTGCCGGAGAGTTTGTATTTGGAGGACTTTGGGAGCAGGCGAGGATGCTTGCGGAAGAGGGCGTGGAAGTGGTGGATGGACGGGTGGATTTGGAGCGGTATCAGTGGGAGCCGGGGGAGAAGCTTTGAACGGTATGGAAAATGAAGCGAAAGGCATTCCTGAAAGTGTCATAGGTGGAGCCTGCGTGGGTTCGGATATCTCAGGCGGTCAGGTGTATGACCCGGAACAAGAGGCTGTTCTCGTATATGATCTGGAACATGGGGACTATTATCCGAAACAATACGGTTTCAAAGATGCTATACCGGTTATTATTTCGGATGGGGAATGCGTTATCGACTTTTCTCGTGTTCTGGCCGGGATTGAGGGATGGTGACATAAATCTTTGTCATCCTGAGCGTAAGCGAAGGATCTATCACGGAAAACATTCGTTTATAGTAAAGATCCTTCGCTAACGCTCAGGATGACAAAGGGCGAAGTCTGCAAGAGAGCGTCAATTCACTCTAAGTTAACTATGAACACTTCCATAAATGATTCCAGTGCAAAATGCATCTTTTCCTGTGCAAGGATTTTTGTTCCA
>JAUMWM010000368.1 GCA_030529705.1 Lachnospiraceae bacterium | reverse complement strand
GCCGAAGGCTCAGGCTGCGAAATGCCAGAATCCGATGACGGGCGCTCTGTGCATTTGCCCTCCAACCCTGCCGGAAGCGCAGGCTACGCAATGCCAGAATCCAAAGAGCAGTCAGCCGCATCCCCAAGTCTCATAAGCGCGGGCGGGGTGTGGCCTGCATTTGCATATTGAACATTACCCGTCTCAGGATCCAGTATCAAGGCAAATGCCGTCACGAACATTCCCTCAGGATTATGCTCGCACAATTCATCGTTGACGCTGTTCAGCACAGCCGCCGGATCCTCATACTGCATCAGCCGCTCCCGGATAAGGAACCTCGTGACCGCCATGAAGAGGGCGCCCGCCACCCCTTTTCCCGACACATCCCCGACCAGGGCGCAGCACCGCCCGTCCCTCAGCATGAAGAAGTCGTAGAAGTCCCCTCCGACCTCCTTTGCGGACCGCATGAGGCCGCCGGCATCCACGCCGCCCTCGAAACGGTAAAATACCGCGGGGACAATGCCATACTGGATGCGGCGGGCGATCTCAAGCTGCGCCCGATCATTTTCCTGTTCCGCCGTAATCGTCTCGATATGCTGGATGTACGTCCTGATGTCCACGGACATCTTATTGAAGGAATCAGCTATCCGCTGAATCTCGTCCTCGGACTGCAGCAAGATCGGCTCATTTTCCCTCTCCGGGTCAAACATTTCCATGCACGCCGAGATGGCAAGCAGCGGCTTTATCACCTTCCGTTTGGTTATTATGTACAGTATCGCAAATGCCAAAGAAAGCATCATGACAGTAGGAATCAATACTGTAACAAACTGGCGGACAATGGAAGCATTGCGGACATCCATGCCGATATCGGCTCCAATCAGAGCAACGACTTCCCCCTTCTCATCCAGATAAGGAGTAATCCAGGAGGATTCCCTCCCGAATCTCGTGTTCTGCACGTCCTCCGTGGCGTTCTCGTCGCCCCGCAAGGCTGCCAATTCCTGAAGGTCTAACGGCTCGTCGGAGGTGGAACCCAGGCCGCGCTCTTCCTCCACTATTTTTTCTTTTTCTTCATCAAATGCAACCACCTGCACATAATGCCGCACTTCCTTATTATCTACCGTATAGACGTAGAGATAAGTAAGGTTAAAAGCTATGCAAATGCTTCTAAGCCGGGCGCGGGTTTCCCTATACAGACGGTCATTTGCCGGATTCTCGAGTTCAGAGAGCCCGACTTCATCGAGAATTTCCCTTGTCATGTAGGCCGCGCTCCGGCCATACGTCCGGCATCGCTGCAGTTCGCTCACGTAAGCGTTACAATAGGTCAATGCCAGACAGGTCACGATAACGATGACCAGCGTGATGGCAAATGCGCGCAGAATCTTCTTTTCAATCGAATTCTTCAATCGTATTTTCAAAAATCCACCCTCCGCATAAGGACTCCCGATAATCCCCCGCCCGGCACACAGCCATACGGTATCCCGGCAAAGAATCCCCTTCCCAGAACCCATACTCCTGCGGCGCTCCGTCCCTTACCACGTAGGCAGGTGAATCCAGCTCAATCCGTAACGAAGCGGGATCCCGGTAAAGCCCTTCCCCGGTTGCCTTGAGATAACTCTCCTTGAGAACCCAGTACCGACAGAACAGCAGCTCCTTCCCGGCCTCGTCACATGCGGCCAAGCGTTGCCTCTCCTCGGGGGACAGCGTCAGCCTCGCAACCCCCGGAGAGACCGGCCCAATCTTTTCTATATCACATCCGACTTCCGCATCCGAAACAGCCAGCATCACGTACTCTCCCGCATGAGAGATATTAAAAAAGATTCCCTCCTGCCAAGCCAGATACGGCTTCATGTTCTCCCCATAGGAATAGACCGGCTCTTCCCATGGTATCCCAAGTTCCCGAAGCGCATGGCGAAGCAATGCTTCCGCTCCAACCGACAAAATCTTGTCCTTCCTGAACCTGAATCGGTCGGTCTTGGCTTTGCGAGCATTTGAAGACATCTCATACAGCCGGTTGTAAATACCTTCGTCCCAAAGCGGTTCTACGGAGGCCAGATAAATCGTGGTATTCATCATGTGCTTACCTCCTCTCAGTT
>JAUMWM010000116.1 GCA_030529705.1 Lachnospiraceae bacterium | reverse complement strand
TCCGGCAAGAAGCAGCCGAAGAAGGACCTCGGCAGCATGCTGATGACTTACGGAAATGTCTATGTCGCGCAGGTGGCTATGGGTGCGGACTACAATCAGCTCATAACTGCCATGCGGGAAGCTCAGGATTACGACGGACCGAGCGTCATCATCGCTTATGCTCCCTGCCAGGAGCACGGTCTTAAATGCGGGACGGACAAAGTCCAGGATGAGATGAAAAGAGCGGTGGATGCCGGCTACTGGTTCCTGTACCGTTATAATCCGGAGGCGGAGCCGAAGTTCCATCTCGACTCAAAAGAGCCATCGATTGATTATCAGGACTTCCTAAACGGCGAGGTGCGCTATGCGTCGCTTTATCGGACATTCCCGGAGAATGCGGAGACGCTCTTCGCGGAGGGCGCAAAACAGGCCAGGGAGCGGTACGAGAAGTATAAGAACATGTAATGGTAACTACTTGACAGGTCAGTAAAGTCGCTGTCATCCTGAGCGTTAGCGAAGGATTTTAGACGTAAAACTTACGTAAATGTACACCTCAGATAAAGATCCTTCGCTTCGCTCAGAATGACAAAGGGGTAATGAGCAGTTACCATGTATAGTTGCAGCAGAAGTATCGAATTGCACGGAGGATTATGTCGCCACATGCCGAAAAGTTTATTTCAAATCATTCCCGACAACTTCTTCAGCCCTCTCTCATCCCCCGGAAAGATGGTTTACTGGGAATGCATAGAAATCCTCTTTCGCACATCGAGCAGTCAATTGTCTTTTGGCGTGGAGAGGGACGTGCTGGTCGGCGAGTTGGAAGATTATTTTTCGTCAAGCATGGCGGCGGACATTGCGGATGGAGAGTATATCGAAGAGACTCTGGACGCAAAATCAATGAGCGCCAGGGACAAGGCAAATTTCATGCTCCGGAAGCTGGAGGCTTATGGCTGGATTTATACGGACACGGATTACAGCTATGTGCAGAGAACCAGCTTCCGGGATTACGCAATTGCCGTCATCCGTACGCTTCAGGGCATTGAAGAGGAACAGAAAACAGAATATCAGGGCTATATTTACGCAATTTACACAATGGCCAGGGCGAACGGAAACAACGCAGTGGCCCTTCGCCAAATGGTCGAAAACACCGAAGCCCTGATTACCGGCCTCAAGAGCCTTAACGCAAATATCAAGCTGTATATTGACGAACTCACGAAGCACAGCACGGTTTCGGAAATTTTGAAAGCCCTGCTCGATGATTATTACAGCAATGTCATCGACAGGGCGTATCACCGCCTTCTGACTTCGGACAATGTCTCGAAGTTCCGGCCGGAGATTATCGAAAGGTTGGATTCCCATGCGCGCAGCCAGAAGTACTTAAGGCAGACCGCAAAGGAAATCGCGGAAATGGATTCTGTCAGCCAGGAGGAGGCTCTGGAGCGGACTTTGACGATGCTCCACTATGTGATCGACTCTTTCCGGCAGATGGATGAAATTCTGGAGGACATCAATAAGAAGAACACGAGATACCAGAAGGCTGCCGTGAACCGGGCGAAGTTCCTTATGACCAGTAATGAGGACATCCGCGGGCAGCTGAAAGAGATCCTGTGCTTTCTGAATGAGCGGATACAGGAGGAATCTCTGGAATTTGAGGGCGTCTATGCCATAGAGGAGACGGACAGACTGATCCGGCTGTTCACATGGGGGTATCTGGATACGGATTCTCTCTACTCACCGATTATGGCGAAGGGGGAATTTGCCCCGGGAAACATAACGCCTCGTAAACCGGACTATGCGGAGCGGGAGAGAAAAAGGCGGCAAATGCAGGAGAAGCTTGACAAAGTTCTCGACCCGAAGAAGATTTCGGAATATGTAGACAAATGTCTTGCCGGCCGCGATCGTATGGCAGCCTCGGAAACACTGGAGGGCGTGATGGGGGATGAGGGAACAGTGGAGGCATTTGTAAAGATTATTTACATACGCCTGTATGGCCAGCGAAAAGTGATGCCTTATCGAATTGAACCTCTGGACTGGAAGATGGTTTGCGGGTATCGTTTCAGGGACTTTCTGATAATCAGGAAGTAAATATACTCGAGGTCGTAACTAAATGGAATACATTCTCGCCTCGTCACTGAAATCGCCTGTGTTTGCGACAATCAGGGTGTCATCCTGAGCGTAGCGAAGGATCTTTTACCATCTGCAGCGGCTTTATGTAAAAGATCCTTCGCTGTGCTCAGGATGACAAGGACGGTACGTGAGGTGTGAACGGTAACTGGAATACAGGTTTATCTTCAAGTTGGATACACAGGGATTCTGTTTAGAAAGATGGAGTGATAGCATGGAATTATTCGAAGGAATGCTCCAAAAAGACCGGGAAGAATTTCGGAGGGTATGCAACCGCCTGATGAGCAGTTGCTTCATCATGAAACGCAGTGAGAAGACGAAGAGTGATTTCTATTTTATCCTCCGGCACAGGGAGGTTTTTGATCGGTATCTTGACGTTCTGGGATATACGCTGGAAGTGGGGGAGTCCTCGGGCGTGATCCAGCTCGTGAACCGTGAAAACAACAACCACGTTCAGCTAAAGCTTATCGATTCAATCATACTCCTTATCCTCCGCATTCTCTACGATGAGAAAAAACGGGAGCTTTCGCTCACGGATGTGGTCGTGAATGTGGGAGAAATCCAGGAAAAGTATATGTCCCTGAAAATCAGGGAGAGGCAGATTGATAAGACTGTTATGAACAATGCGCTGCGGCTGTTCAGACGGTATAATCTCGTGGAAACGCTGGACCGGGATCTTACGCAGGAGGATGCCCGGGTTTTAATTTATGACTCGATCGTGATGGCTGTCCGCGCGGACGACATACGCCAGACGATGCAGCTGATAGACCGGTACAGAAGGGGAAGCGGCGAAAACAATGAAGAGATTAAGGAAGATTCGACTGATCAACTGGCACCAATTTGAAAATGAGACCATTGAGATCGGCAACTCTGTGCTGCTGTCGGGAGAGAACGGCGCGGGGAAATCAACGATACTGGATGCGGTGCAGTTTGTCGTGACCGCTTCAAAGGCAAATTTCAACAAAGCCGCCCACGACAAAGGCAAGCGGACCCTGAATACGTACATCCGCTGCAAGACCGGACGGGAGGATCGTCCTTACGAAAGGGATGGCGCGCTGTCTGCCCATATTGCGCTGGAATTTCATGACGACGCAAAACAGAGACCTTTCATCATCGGGGCGGTCATGGATTCGTCTTCCGTGGAGAAAGAGCCGAACGTTATCTGGTATCAGATGGAGAACCGTGAAATTGCGGATAATCTGTTCCTTGCGGGGGAACAGGTCAAAAGCATCTCCGTTTTCCGCCAGACAAATAAAGGCATCCGGACGATTGCGCCAACGCAGAGGGAAGCGCAGAAGATGATCCTGTCCAGATTCGGCCGGATTGAATCAAAGTTTTTTGCCCTGGTCCCCAAGGCTCTTGCATTTAAACCGATTACGGACATAAAGGACTTCGTCTACTCCTATGTTCTCGATGAGAAGGAAGTGAAGATAGACGTTCTGCGGGAGAATGTCCGAAGTTACCAGGATTTGCTCAGAATGCTGGAGGATGTCAGGAACCGCATCAGAGAGCTGGAAGCAATTTCCGAAAAAGAGCAGACAGTCGAATCCTGTATTCGCAGGGACCGCATACAGGAATACTATATCGCAAGGGCGGACATGGACATCACCCGGCACCGTATTGAAGCCCTGAAAAGAGAGGTTGCGGTTACGGAGGGGCGCCGGGGAGCGCTTATAAAAAATCGGGCAAAGCTTGATGCCGAAATACGGGATAAAGAACAGCTTCTAAGGAATCTCGACCTGGAACTGAACAGCGATATTGGATATCAGGCATTCCGGGATCTGGAGAAACAGGAGGAAGACCTGAAAAACAAACTGGCAGAGGATGATGCCGGGGTGAAGCGTTTGAGGAAGTCCGTCCGGAAGGCGCTTTCAGATGCTGCCGGACTGATGAAGTCGGCAGCCGCGATGGAAGGGCTTCTCGAAAAAAACGGGGAAGGTCCGGCCCCGGGCAGTCTTTCCGGGGAAGTGCCGCAAAGGTATAAGGATAGCCTTGAAACAATGTGGGACGCGGAGGATACTTCGGAAGTGGAGGGAGCTCTCTCGGACATGCTCTCTTATAAGAAGATTCTTCACGGCAGGATTGTCGGTCATGTCGCCCGGATCGAAATCAGATTAAAGGATGCGGAAGAAAAACGGGCAGAGACAGAAGCCCAGATCAGGGAACTTGAGGCGAAAAGGCTGGTCTATCCGGAAAATGTGCGCCGCCTTCGGAGCGAGATTCAGGCAGAGTTCAGGCAGATCGGCCGTAAGGGCGAGGTGAGGATACTCTGCGAGATGCTGGAAATCACGGACGCCTCCTGGCACAATGCCGTGGAGGGTTATCTGAACACCCAGCGTTTCCATCTCCTGGTGAATCCGGATGATTTTGACCTTGCCCTTTCTGTGTATGACAGGCTGCGCCGGGAGAAGAAAGTGTACGGGGCCGGCCTTATCAACACGGCCAGGCTGGAGGCGCATGACGCGGCTCCTGCGGGGTCTTTGGCCGAGGTCGTGACATCCGGGAATGTTTACGCCAGAAGATATATCAACATGCTGCTCGGAAAAGTGCAGCGATGTGATTCCTATCAGGAACTGAAAAAATACAATGTATCCATAACCCGTGAGTGCATGCGCTACCAGAACCGGGTCGTGAGCGCGATCAAGCCGGAGATATTCAGGACTCCCTATATCGGCGCGGAAGCCTACAAAGTCCAGCTTCAGATAAAGAAGGACGAGATGCAGAATTTGCGGGTGGCAATACGCGGGATGAGGGACGATCAACGTTCGTTGGAGGGGTATCTGCCGCTTCTCGATACGGATGCTGACGTGGATATCCGATATGGCCTTGCCTCCATGGACAGCCTGAAGAGGCATAAGGAGGAACTTGCGAAGTGTCGCGAGTATATGCATGATCTGGAGGTGAATCAGAATGTCCTTCAGAAAAGGATCCGGCTTGAGGAAATGAAAAACGAGAAGCGGAAACTCGATGAAAAGAACATGGAGCTTGTCGGAAATATCGGGGGTTGCGGGCAGAAGATAAAAGACCTTAAGGAAAGCATTCAGTCGGAAGGGCATGTTCTGGAGTACAAATCCCGCATTGCCGGGGAGATTTTTGACAGCCTTGGCGAGGAGGGAGATTCCTGCGAGAGGGAGTATCAGGAGAGGTCGAAAGATCCTCAGTATCAGAGCCCTGAGCAGTTCAAAAAGAATTATGAGACAAACCGCAAAAAGAACCAGACGATCCGCGAGAGGGCGGAAAACGAGATGGTGAATCTGATGCGGGCGTACAAGGCGGCGCATGATTTCGGGGCACCGGAGTCTCTTGCCGGATATCCGGACTTTCTCGCCGAATACGAGAAGCTGAAAAACTCCCAACTCCTTGAATTTGAAGATAAGGTTTACCGGGCGAGGAATGCCGCCGAGGAGGAGTTCCGGGAGCAGTTTTTATCTAGGCTGCAGGAAAACATCCGCCAGGCACAGAACGAGTTCAAGGATCTGAACAAGTCGCTAAAGGACATCCATTTTGCCAGAGAGCAGTATGAGTTCCAGTATTTTCCGAAGAAAGAACACAAAAAATACTACAGCATGATCATGGATGACTTCAACGTGATGGAGGGAAACTCCATTTTCAGCGGCACATTCAATGAGACGCACAGGGAGGTCATCGAGGAGCTTTTTGAGAAGCTCACGCTGGATGATGAAGCAAGCAGCAGGACCTTGCAAGAGTATACGGATTATCGGACGTACATGGACTATGACATCAGGATTACGTCAGATGACGGCTCCTATATGTTCTATTCAAAGGTCAGCCGGGAGAAGAGCGGGGGCGAGACGCAGACGCCGTTCTACATCACGATCGCGGCCTCCTTTATGCAGCTTTATAAGGGCGGGATCGGGGGCGATTCGGTCGGGCTTATCATGATGGACGAGGCTTTTAATAACATGGATGACGCGAGGATTGATGGCGTTCTTTCCTTCATCAGCAAATCCAACCTGCAGCTTATCGTGTCGGCGCCGCCGGAGAAGATCCAGTACATAGCGCCATCGGTGGACCAGGTGCTTCTGGTGCTGAAGGACGGGGAGTGCAGTTATGTGGAGGATTTTTCCCGGACGGAATGAGAATGGCGCAGCTGCTCAGCAGGTCAGTAAAATGCCTGTCATCTTTGTCAAGGTGCTTTCTGTATCTGGTATTAGTATACAGGAAGCTGGGCGTAAGAGAAGGATCTTCAACATGCGTATAGGTTTGCGTTGGTTTTACGTGTAAGATCCTTCGCTACGCTCAGGATGACAAGGACGGCATGAGAGGTGTAAACAGAGTAACGTGCCGGCAGTTACAGAATGGCACGCAAAGTGATGGGTGAACCGCAACGATATGAGGTGATATGAGACGATATGATGATTTTATATTGGGGAAGATTCTGGACAAATATGAACGCAGCTCTGCTTCAAAAGGCGGAAGCCGGAGGAATATGGAGATTTCCTACAAGCTGGACCGCAAAGACATCCCCGAGTATTTCGATGTAAGCAGGATGGACTTTGACATTTTACACAGCCAGCTCAGGGAACTGGAGAATGCTGGTCTCCTGCGTTTGGTCTGGAAGAAAAAGCATGAAGGGCAAATACTGGAGAAATGCGTCCTTGTGTGCGGGAATGTCACGGAGGCATACAGGAGGCTTGGGCGTACGCCGAAATCTGAAAAAGAAACTGAGATTCTGGGTATTATTCGCAAATACGAGGACCAGATGCCTGCATTTGCCAAATGGGTGGAAGAGCGGATCAGTCAGGGAAATTCAGTGAAGCAGTATCTTGACATGGATGATTCGAAGCAGGCGGAGAGAATCTGCTATCTGGCTTCCAGGATACTTCAGAATCGTTCGGAGGTGTTTTTGCGGCAGTTTTCCATCTCCTGCTTTCATGACTCGAAGATTGCGGAGCGGGATATTTCAGCTGCAACCCGGATTCTCTCTGATTTTGAGTGCGATGGCAGGCTTAAGGGGCTTGATGCAGAGGAGGTGCTGGAAGAATGCCTCATTTTCAGGAATCCTTCCTGGATCATGATGAAAGGCGGACCGTGGATTGACACGTTTCCGGGAGGGATAGGCATCACGGACGAGGACGCGCTTAAAGTAAAATGGGATGCGCTGTCCGTGATTACCTGCGTGCTGACGATTGAGAATCTCACGACATTTCATCAGTGGAAGGGTTTCGGATTCAGCGAACCGGTTTCGGGCGGCGGAATTGGAGCGATTTTGGATGGCGGCATGGAACTTGACGGGGAAACGCTCGTCATTTATCTGGGGGGATATGCCAATCGGAGCAAGCGTGAGTTCCTGCTCCGAATCCATGAAGCTTATCCGGCAGCCAAGTTTTTTCACTATGGGGACATAGACTGCGGCGGTTTTCGGATCTGGAAGAACCTGTCGGAGAGCACGGGACTTGCTATCACGCCCTGCCGCATGGATCTTGACACTTACAGGGAGTATAAAAAGTGGGGGAGAACGCTTACGGAGCATGACAGGGTGCTTCTTCGGAAGATGATGGAAGATCCTTTTTATGAGGACCAGAGGGAACTGTTCGGCGAGATGCTGCGGGATGGACGTAAGCTGGAACAGGAGGTAATCGGGTGAATTCAATATTTCTGACTGTGCGACTCCGACTGAGAGTGCGAATTATGCGGATGAGTATGTTCAGGAGATGAGAGAAAATGATGGAGTATAAGAAGGTATTTGTTGATACAGCATCTCTAATATACCTGCTTGATAGAATAATAGTCGTTTCG
>JAUMWM010000367.1 GCA_030529705.1 Lachnospiraceae bacterium | reverse complement strand
CCGTCCCCACGGGCCGAAAATTTTTGGCCCAAAAGGACCGTCCCCGCGGGCCGAAACAAAACAATAAACCACCATAAGGAGCGCCTCCCAATGGACTTAATGAAACCGAGGACAAAAACCCTCAAACGCCCCAAACTTCTGACCTGCACCACCGCCATAAAATATGCCTTCTCGGCGGGGCTGATTGCATTTGCATACTCCCAGATTGGAGATGGCCGCTACCTGATCGCAGGCTATCTGGAACTGGCCGCCATCTTCCTCATCTCAAATGCCCTGATCCGCAAAAAACGCATCGCCGGATGGGTCGTAAATGGCATATTGCTGCTGGCGCTGAACGTGCAAATGGCAGTCCTGACATTTGGCAACACCTACATCTCCCTGGTCATGATGACCAACCTGGATTCGGTCCAGGACCTGGCCGGGCAGGCATTTGTCTATGGAACGGCCATCGCGTCCGCCGTTATCCTGTCCTTCCTGCCGGCAAAAGACATCCGGATCAAACGCACGGCGGAAGCGAGGCTCCTCGCGCTGGTCCTCGTCTGCGAGCTCGCCTTCACCATGTTCTGCGGCAGCTCGTTCTCCCCGATTTACGCCTACTGGACTCTGGCCGCGCAGAAAATCGAGGCGCAGGCGCCGCAAAGAAACATCCAGGCGGGGGTGAATTACACGGAATTTTTCCACAACACGACGGTGGCCCAGAAGTATAAAAAGCCGGAAGAGCTTCCGGAGAACCCGAACGTCATCGTCATCTTCACGGAGGGCCTCTCCGAGAACATTATCGAAGACAAACGGCATATTATGGCAAATGTAGCCGCCTACGAAAATAAATCCGTTCATTTTGAGAATTACTACAACCATACATTTGCGACATACCGGGCGCTCAGCGGCCAGCTGTATTCGGGCTACCAACTCAATAATTACGATGCAAATTCCCTCATCTCCCTCCAGGACATCCTGGCCGACAAGGGATATACGACCACGTTCATCAACACGGAGACGCGGAATTTGAATTTTACAAATTATCTCATAGAGATGGGATTTGACGAAGTCTTAAGCGACCCCGAAGTCGTGAGCAATGGACCGGCGGATTCGATTTCCGACAAGGACGCGTACGAACTCCTCTATGACACCGTGGTGGCGCAGGGCAAAGAGGACAGGCCTTTCTTCACGGCCATCTACACGTTCGGGACTCATACGTCCCTCGACTCGCCTGACGAGGTCTTCGGGGACGGCTCCGACAGCATCCTGAACAAATTTTACAATCTGGACCTGCAGTTCGGCAAATTCATGCAGAAGTTTATGAAAAGCGACCTGGCGGAAAATACCGTCATTTTCTTTACTGCCGACCATGCCGCCTACCAGGACCGCCTGTTCAATATTTCCTTCCCGGATTACGAGAGGGTGCATACGGAGCTTGACCGGATACCGTTTTTCATTTACTACAAGGGAATCGAGCCTTTGGCCGTCGACGTGGAGGGCCGCAACACGCTGGACTTTGCCCCCACGGTGCTGGATTTTCTGGATATATCCGAGAATAACTTTTTCCTCGGGACGACGCTCTTTTCCGGGCTTGACAACAATAACAATTATGATACCATCTTTGCGGATTCGGCGGTTTATGCCATAACGAGAGGGGCGGAGATCAGGAAGCTGACAGACACGGAAAAGAATATCATAAAAGTGAAGCTCGGCCAGTATTACGCGGCGAAGAGCCAGGCGCTGCCGGAATAGTCCCGCTACTGTTCAGGCTTCCACACTGAAAACGTCTGTTTCTGCGATAATTGGGTGTCATCCTGAGCGTAGCGAAGGATCTTTTACCATCAACATGCAGCTTTATGTGAAATAGTCCCGCGGGGACGGACCAATTTGTGCAAAAAATTTTTTTGAAAAAAATCAACACCCACCCCCCCAAAAAATATTTTCCCAAAAAAACCCCCCCCCACCCCCCAAAAACCCCGGGGGCGGCCGTACGGCCCCCCCGCTCCCATAATCAATTTCACCCCAGTATCCTGCGTCCCCAGCTGAACACGCGGTTGTAATAGCCGCTGGACAGGTTGCTGACCACGACCTTGTGGC
>JAUMWM010000366.1 GCA_030529705.1 Lachnospiraceae bacterium | reverse complement strand
CCAAAAAGACCGGACCCCGCGGGCCGAAAAATTTTGGCCCAAAAGGACCGTCCCCATGGGCTGAAGCCCAAGGGCGAACCTGCGAGGCGAAATCTAAAGAAGGGGGAGAGGTTATGGAAATAGCAAGAGAGGTTTTAGAAGCAATGGATCAGGAAATTTTTGCCGTATGGTTCCTGATCGGGGCGGCGTTCGTATTCTGGATGCAGGCGGGATTTGCCATGTGCGAGGCCGGATTCACCAGGGCCAAGAACGCAGGCAACATCATCATGAAGAACCTGATGGACTTCTGTATCGGGACCGTAATGTGGTTCATCTGCGGGGCGTCTTTGATGCTGGGACCGAACGTCCTGCACGGCTTCATGGGCGGATTCAGCTTTGACGTGTTTACGCATTACAGCGACTTTGACTATTCGGCATTTGTCTTCAACCTGGTCTTCTGCGCCACGACAGCCACTATCGTGTCCGGATCCATGGCGGAGAGGACGAAATTTTCAAGTTACTGCGTTTATTCGGCCATCATCTCGGCGATTATCTACCCGATTGAAGCGCACTGGACATGGGGCGGCGGATTCCTAGTCCAGTGGGGCTTCCACGATTATGCGGGATCGAACTGCATCCATATGGTCGGCGGAATCTGCGCCTTTATCGGTGCATGGATGCTGGGACCCAGAATCGGGAAATTCGACCGGGATAAGGACGGGAAGGTGACGAAAGTCAACGCATTTCCGGGCCATAACCTTGTCATTGCCTCGCTTGGCGTGTTTATTCTCTGGCTCGGCTGGTATGGTTTCAACGGGGCGGCGGCGACGGACGTGCCGACTCTTGGATCCGTGTTCCTGACAACGACCGTTGCCCCGGCGGTGGCCACGGTGGTCTGCATGATTTTTACATGGCTAAAATACGGGAAGCCGGACGTTTCCATGTGCCTGAATGCTTCCCTGGCCGGCCTTGTCGCCATCACGGCTCCGTGCGATGTAGCTGACTGTGCCGGCGCGGCAATCATCGGCACGGTTTCCGGCCTGCTCGTGGTATTTGGCGTATGGTTCAATGACAATGTGACCCACGTGGACGACCCGGTCGGTGCAGTGGCGGTCCATATGCTGAACGGTATCTGGGGAACGATTGCTGTGGGGCTTTTTGCGACGGAGACGGCGCCGGGATTTGCATCGGCAGGCATAAGAGAAGGACTTTTCTACGGCGGAGGGTTTGTGCAGCTCGGGAAGCAGCTCGGCGGCATGTTCGTCACGGGGGCCTGGACGGTCGTCATGATTTATATCGCTTTTACCATCATCAGGATGACGATCGGGCTTCGGGTATCAGAAGAAGAGGAGATTATGGGCCTCGACTCCACGGAGCACGGCCTGCCTTCCGCATATTCGGGATTTGCCATCATGGATATCGCAAGCACCATGACGATGAGCGTCAATGAGAACACGAACCTCGGGACGGACAGCTACGAGGAGGCATCCGTGGCGGCGCAGAACGCGGCGGTCCCGGTAATCAGGGCTGATGGCGCGGGCGTGCCGGGAATCGTGGATACGGGAATATCGAAAGTTGTCATTATTGCGAAGCTCTCCAGGTACGATAAGCTCAGGAAAGCGATGAACGATCTCGGCGTGACCGGCATGACCGTGACCCAGGTCATGGGATGCGGCGTCCAGAAGGGATCCGGCGAGAGGTACCGCGGCGTTGAGATTGACATGACGTTGCTTCCGAAAGTCAAGCTGGAGGTCGTCGTGAGCGCCATTCCTGTGGACGGCGTGATCGAGGCGGCTAAGAAAGCCCTTTATACCGGGCATATCGGGGACGGAAAGATATTCGTCTATCCGGTGAGCAGGGTCGTCAAGATCAGGACGGGCGAAGAGAACGACAAGGCGCTGCAGGATGTTGAATGACGATTGCCTGTCTGCTGTTTTTACAGTAAACGAACAAAATGTTTGCATTTTGTTCGTTTACTGCGCCGGATTTTGGCCGTGTAAGCGGCAAATTTCCTTGCAAAATCCGTGTGCATCATTATAGGAAACGAATTTATTTCATTCGTTTCCTATAATGAGTCATGCCGGGCGTATGACAGGAACGCT
>JAUMWM010000115.1 GCA_030529705.1 Lachnospiraceae bacterium | reverse complement strand
CAAAAGGACCGTCCCCGCGGGCCGAAAATTTTTGGCCCAAAAGGACCGTCCCCGCGGGCCGATTTATGTTATAATAGGGTATGTGTTAATGAAAGAAATGGAGGTGAGCGCTACGCACATGAAACGATTACACGCAACATCAGGTAAATGCGCCGGAGGAGCAAAGCACTCTCCCGGCCGAAAGGCCTGCAAACGGATTGCAGCCCTCGTCCTTGCGGCCGGGATGCTTCTTACGGGCTGCGGAGGGAATGGCTCCGTCAATCTTTTTGCAGGGGACAAATGGGTCGATTCGGACGTCATCGGATTTGTCAAAGCCGAAGATGAGATAAGGCTCCAGGATGACTTTGCCGCCGCGGTCAATAAGGACTGGATCGCAAACGGCAATTCCGCCGGGGTCGTATATGACATAGTGAACGGCGTCCTCGCAAAAAAGCGGGCCATTCTTGAAGATACGTCCTTCCAAAGCGAAGGTCTGGATGAAGTGCGGAAGTTCTTTGCAATGGCGGAGGACAAAGAGTATCGGGAAAGCCAGGGCGTCGAACCCCTTCGGAAATATATTGAAAAGATCGAGGAGATATCGGACACGGAAAGCCTGTACAAGTGGATTTGTAACACGGAAGACAATCCGTTAGGGGTGGCTCCGGTCATCATTCAGGGTGTAGCCCAGTCCCAGGCCGACCCGACATCCAATGTCACGAACCTGGCGCATCCGATACTCAGCCTCGGGAACAATGAGGATGTTTATTTTGACATAACCGATACAGCGATAGCCAACAAGGAAGCTGTCGAGGAAAAAGTCATTTATGTTCTGGAAAAGCTGGGATATGAGCGGGCGCAGATAGACCGGCTGCTGACCCGGAATTACAAAATGGAGAAAGCATTTGCCGGGGCGACCACTTACCTTACGGTCGACGAGGTGCGGGACATCATCTACAGCCGGTCGGATGTTAAAGAAGCCGCCGACACGTACCCGCTGATGGATTTCCTCGACGCGTGGGGATTTGACAAGACCGAGAGATTCTTCATGGATATCGCCTACGTCAGGCAGGTTGCCGGATTGTGCCGTTCGTCCTACATTGAGGATATGAAGGCCGCATTCATCGTTCGGTATGTTTTAGAGGCCGGCAAGTATCTTGACCCGGATACGCAGGAGGCATTTGCCGAATCGGACAAGGCGAGGGGCTTAGGGAAGTCCGATACGGACTTCCAGCCGATCAACAAGGAAGAGTATAATCTGTTTTCAACTTATGTCACGAATCAGCCCGCCTTAAACGCCGCCATGAACAAGGCCTATGTGGGCAAATACGTGGATTCCGAGAATCATGACAGGCTTTATGCGCTGGCAGAAAAGATTATCGACCAGTATCACGATGTGTTCATGAGCGAGGACTGGCTCTCCGACGAGGGGAAGGAAGAGTGCATAGACAAGCTGGATGCCGTCCAGATTCATGTCGTCAGCCCGAATGACGACGACCTTGACCTTTCCGGGCTGGATATCATCTCGGAAGAGGACGGCGGGAATTTGCTGGAGGCGGAGTTCGAATGCCTGAGGGAGGCCGTAAGGCATGAAGCGGAGCTTTCCCTTATGGCATTTGACCGCGAATACTGGGATCCGTACGAGCCCGGTTTCAGCACGACGGAGACAAATGCCTTCTATAACGCCGCCACCAACGGAATTTATATCCTGGCCGGCATCGTTGAGGATCCTGTATACAGGCCCGGCATTTCGGACGAGGAGCTGCTCGGAGGGCTGGGGGCCATCATCGGCCACGAAATCACCCACGGATTCGACACGAACGGAAGCCGCTATGATAAGGACGGTCTTGAAAGGCAGTGGCTCCCGACAGCGGATCAGATGTCTTTTAATGACAAATGCGACAAAGTCGCGTCTTTCTACACGAGAATCCAGCCGTATCCGAATTCGGGGCTTTACACGGGCAGTCAAGTGACTCCGGAGGCCACTGCGGATATGGGCGGCATGCGCGTCACGCTCGACATTGCAAGGCAAATGCAGGGGTTTGACTACGATGCGTATTTCAGGGCATTTGCCCGGTTCTTTACGAAACAGGTGCCCCTTGAGAATGAGAAAGAGGCTTTCAAGGGGGATGTGCACCCGCTGAATTACCTGCGAATCAACGTGGCGGCGCTGCAGTTTGACGAGTTCGCCGAGACTTACGGCGTGAAGGAAGGCGACGGCATGTACCTGGCCAAGGAGGACCGTATAAAGGTCTGGTGAGCAGTTACCATTATTATAGAAAGGATGCGGTTATTTCGATATGAGTGATGTAATTGTAAAACTGGAGCACGTGGCGAAAAACTACGGCAACCACAGCGTGCTGAGAGACGTCAACATGCAGGTCAACAGGGGCGACATTTACGGCCTGATCGGCCGGAACGGCGCAGGCAAGACGACGATCTTCAAGATGATCCTTGGCCTGTCGGAGAGGACGTCGGGGTCCGTCTCCATCGATGGCTCCACGACGGAAAAGGAGCTCTTTAAGAACAGGAACAAGATTGGCTTCCTCGTGGGAACGAAATTCTACGGGTACCTATCGGCGCGGGAGAATCTGAAATATTATGCCACGGTCAAGGGAATCCCGGACAAGGACGCCAAAGCGGAGATTGACAGGGTCCTTCAGATCGTTGGCCTAGAAGGGGTGAAGACTCCGTTTCGCGGTTTCTCTCTCGGCATGCAGCAGAGGCTCGGCATTGCAAATGCCATCCTCGGCAACCCGGAACTCCTGATTCTGGACGAGCCGACAAATGGCCTTGACCCGCAGGGCATCGCCGATGTCCGCAACATGATCAGGCGTTTCAGAGAGGAATTCGGCATGACCGTCATTGTCTCCTCGCATATCTTGTCAGAACTGGAGCATACGGCGGATCGGTTTGGATTTGTAAATGAAGGAACGATCCTGAAGGAAATCACGCAGGACGACCTGGAGGAGAAGCAGGCTTCGGTGGAAATTTCTGTGGATGACCTGGAGAAGGCGAAGAAGCTTCTTGCGGAAGGCGGCGTTACGATTACCCGGGAGATTCATGAGAAGTCCTCGCTGGAAGACTTCTATTTCAGCCTGATCGGAGGGGGCAGGGAATGAGAAATATGATAAAGGCCGATCTCCGGAGAATCTTGAAGAAGCCCTCCCTGTACGTATGGCTCGTTATTATGGGCGTATTCTTCTTCCTTTTTTCCGGTTACACGGATTATACGGCCGACACGCTGGACCAGGAATACAAATGCCTGATGCTGGCAGCCCCGATTATCATTTCCATTCCCGTCTTTCTGTCGGTCTATGGGGATGAGATGAAGTGCGGCGCCATGCAGTGCATCATCGGAAGGGGGACGTCCAGGACGAAAGTGCTTCTGGGAAAATATCTGGAGTGCCTCATCCTGAGCCTTTTTTACTTTGCTTTCCTTGAACTTACGATGTTCGGCAGGAACCGTCTCTGGGAAGTCGGGACGTCGAGAAGCCAGGATCTCACCCTCGCATTTTTTATCGTGATGATCTATGTGAGGACGGCCGGGTATTTTGCATTTGCATCTTTCTTCGTGTTCCTGTCGTGGAGCACGGCGCCGGGGGTGGTGGCTTTGCTGACGCTGACGTCATTTGCGGACGCGGTGCTCAAGATGGTCCAGATGCTGGCAAATATCAATGTCTACGACTATTCGTTTGGCGGGCTTCTTGACGCGGCGTATGCCGATCTTCAGGTGGGCGGCCCCGGGCTCACGCTGATTCCGGCAGTCGTCATCTTTATCGGCGGGGCGCTGCTTGCCGCGGCGCTGATATTCGGGAAAAAGGAGATAGAGTTTTGAGAAGATTAATTCGGGCTGATTTGAAGCGGCTCACCAAAAAGAAAATATTGTGGATTTTCCTGGCGGTATCCTACATCGTCACCATAGGCCTTGTCATCGGCGTTTCGAGGGTGGGCACATTGGATGGAAACGCCCTGATGACGACCCTTAAAAATACTACCATCCTGCAACTCCTGGTCGGCACGGCGATCCTGCTTTCCGTATATGGGGACGAGTTCCGTTCCATGGCGCTCACGACGCTGATCGGGCGCGGGTTTTCACGCACGAAGATTATTATCGCCAAGTTCCTTGACGCGATGATACTCGTGGCATTTGTATACCTGATTTATTACATCGGGCTTTCCCTCATTATATTGGTTTCGAGGGTGGGGATGACGCCATTTGAAAGATGGACCTTGATCAGCAGCGCCATCTGCGGGGCTTACAGCATGTTCGGGCATATCATCATCGCGTCATTTTTCCTGTTCCTGACGGGGAATGTCACGATTTCCGTTTTCGTGTACGTTTTCCTGGAGACGGTGGTGCCGGCGGTTACGATGTTTGTAAAGTCAAATGCATTCATTGCGAAATTTCATCTTGACCGCTTTAATTTTGAGGGGCTTGGCAGGATGGCATTTACGGATTTCCTGCTTGGACAGAACGGCGGGGCCGTGTTTAAGCTGGTCCTGGGGCTGGTCTTGTTCGCCGGCGTGTTTTTGGCGGCGACGGCGATATACTTCGGGAGGAAGGAGCTGGACTTCTGACTTGAAAAGGATGGCGTAAAATGGTATAGTAATAGAAGGAAGAGCGTCTACTCCATTGTGGATGCTCCCGAAATAGGTTAATGTGTCACATGGACACCGCCTCTCTCGTGGCAGGACGAGAGAGGCATTTTTTAATGCTCGCCGTTTCTCTTATCTAGAAAGTCAAGCAACGAAATAACAAAAATCAAGTTGACACGCCCCCTCGTTTCTGCTAGAATGCACACTAGCGTTAAAGCCAAGTAAATAGTAAAGACTATGACGAAGACAATCGGGAAATTTTCGGAATACAGAGATTCTGACGAAGGTTTGCAATGCCGGGGCTGAGAGCAGAAAGAAGGAACTCCCAATGATTTATCACTTCCGAGTCGGAGTGCTGAGCGGTTTCTAGTTTTAGGGATTGTTAGGTTCTCCCGCGAAGGGCTGCGTCAGTGCCCAGGACTTGATGGAGTCCGTTGAGAGGCGTCATGAAGGCGCAATTTGAGTGGTACCGCGAGCTGAATTTTCAGCCCGTCTCAAAGTTTCCTTTGAGGCGGGCTTTTTCTACGACTTCATGGGTTTATATGCAAAATAAACAGCAGATGTATGGTTGAAGTATTATCCTTGTCATCCTGAGCGTAAGCAAAGGATCTTATCCCCCATAGAGTGAAGGTAAAAGATCCTTCGCTTACGCTCAGGATGACGATTGGTCAGGCTGAAACAAAATCAGGGGCAACCGTACAGATTGAATAAACAGCATTTTGCAGCAAATCCCATTGTAGACGGGACACCTCGGAAACCATCATTCCTTATAATACGAATAAAAAATCAGGAGGTTATAGGAAATGGCTGCAAATGTAGTAACAAGGCAAAGCGCAAGCGAAATGGAGAGGGAAGTCGCAAACCGCATCATGGCCCTTCGCGTCGACAGCGGATACACTCAGGAACAAATGGCGGACATGACGGGATTTGCCCTCGATGACTATATCAATTACGAGGAAGGCAATGCGGACCTGCCGTTCTCCTTCATTCACAAATGCGCCTCCGTCTTCGATGTGGAAATCATGGAGCTCTTAGAGGGTCGGACGCCGCTCCTGACCGGCTATACCCTGACCCGCGCGGGCGGCGGCCAGCTGACGTCCAGGGAGCCGGGCATACTCATCAAGAACATGGCGCCGCTCTTTAAGGACAGAATCGCGGATCCTTATCTCGTGGTCTACAACTACTCCGAAGCCCAGCAGAACGAGCCGATCGAGCAGGTCACCCATCCAGGGCAAGAGTATGATTACGTCCTCGAAGGCTCGCTCAAGATCAAGATCAAGGACAATGAGGAGATCCTCCACGCCGGAGACAGCATTTTCTATAATTCTTCAAATCCCCACGGCATCATCGCGGTCGGCGGCCATGACGTCCGCTTCCTTGCGGTCGTCCTGCCGGAAGAAGGGGCGGAGATGGAATGGTCGGGCGGCCGCCTGCGTTCCAAGGATGAACCGGCGGAAATCAAAAAGGAAGCATCTCCGGACGCACTGAAAGCCCCGAATTTTGTCTCGAATTTCGTTTCCGTCAGGGAGCGGGAAGACGGCTACCCGCTGGAAGTCAATTTCAAGAATACGGAGAAATTCAATTTCGCATTTGACGTGGTGGATGAGATCGCAGACAAGGAACCGGACCGCCTGTGCATGATTCATCTGGACAAGGATAAGAACGAGCGCCGCTTCACTTTCCTCGACATGAAGAAGATGAGCGCCCGGGCAGCAAATTATTTCAAGGCCCAGGGCATCAAGAAGGGGGATGGCGTGCTGCTGCTCCTCCGCCGGAACTGGGAGTTCTGGCCAATCATCGTGGGCCTGCATAAGCTGGGAGCAGTCGCGATTCCGGCGACAGACCAGCTCAAGCAGAAGGATCTGGAGTACCGCTTCCAGACGGCCAAAGTCAAGGCGGTCTGCTGCACGGCCTACAGCCAGGTTGCGGAGGAGGTGGAGAAGTCCCTGCCTGCCTGCCCGACGGTCGAGTATCTCTTCACGGCGGGGGGAACCAGGGAAGGCTGGCATTCCTTCGATGACGAGTACGAGATGTATTCCAGCCGCTACCGCCGCACGGGCGATTCGATCCGCGGCAACGACACGATGCTGATGCTGTTCTCGTCCGGGACTTCGGGCTATCCGAAAGCGGTCGTCCACAGTTGCAAATACGCCCTCGGCCATTTCATGACCGCCCGCTATTGGCAGTGCGTGCATGCGGAAGGGCTGCATTTGACAATCTCCGATACCGGCTGGGGCAAGGCTCTGTGGGGCAAATTATACGGACAGTGGATGAACGGCGGGGCGACATTTGTCTACGATTTCGACCGTTTCCATGCGGACGACCTGCTGCCGTTATTTGCCAAATATAAGATCACGACGTTCTGCGCGCCGCCGACCATGTACCGCTTCTTCATCAAGGAGGACTTGAGCAAATACGACCTCTCCTCGATTCGCCACGCCAGCATCGCGGGCGAGGCCATGAATCCGGAGGTCTTCAACCGCTTCCGCGAGGCGACCGGTCTTTCCATCATGGAGGGATTCGGGCAGACGGAGACGACGCTGACGGTCGGAAACCTGATCGGCATGACGCCGAAGCCGGGTTCCATGGGCAAGCCGAACCCGATGTACACGGTCATGCTGATGGGCGCGGACGGCAAGGAAGTCCCGGTCGGCGAGTCCGGCGAGGTCTGCATCAAGTATTCCGCGTCAGACCCCTGCGGCCTCTTCAAGGAGTATCTGGACAATCCGGACGCGACAAATGCCTGCAAGCATAACGGCTGGTACCACACGGGCGACCTCGCATGGCGGGATGAGGACGGCTACTACTGGTACGTCGGCCGCACGGATGACATCATCAAGTCCTCCGGCTACCGCATCGGCCCGTTCGAGATTGAGAGCGTCATCATGGAGCTGCCTTACGTCCTCGAGTGCGGCGTGTCCGCCGAGAAGGACGACATCCGCGGCCAGGTCGTCAAGGCCAGCATCGTGCTCGTCAAGGGGACGGAGCCGAGCGACGAGCTGAAGAAGGATATCCAAAACTACGTCAAGAAGCGTACCGCGCCTTACAAGTATCCGAGGATTGTTGTATTCAAGGAAGAGCTTCCGAAGACGATCAGCGGGAAGATCATCCGGAATCAGCTGTAAATAGCAGGAGAGGGACAGTCCCTTTTCTGTAGCAGGAGAGGGACAGTCCCCTTTATGAGAATTCACTGAGTTGGTAAGATAAAGTCCCTGTCATCCTGAGCGTAAGCGAAGGATCTTATACAAACCGTTATGTAAGGATGGGGCTTTAGGTAAAGATCCTTCGCTGCGCTCAGGATGACAGGGTGCTGCGCTCAGGATGACA
>JAUMWM010000114.1 GCA_030529705.1 Lachnospiraceae bacterium | reverse complement strand
AGCTGACGACAAGCTGAAATTTTTAATTACAAAAATGATTGACACGGCACACTAGGTGGAAAGCACCTTATAGGAGCCACTTAAATTGGCGTCTGTAAGTCAGATATAAAAGGCGGCTCAAAACCGCTTTAATATAGGAGACAGTTGTGGTCCGCATGAAAGCGGCACGGTATGTCGGTTCAGGCGAAAAGTTCGCCTAAGAGGAGGAATTATGACGCTCAAGGAACTTTATCAGGACATTGGAGGAGATTACGATCAGGCGATTCGGATTATGAGGGCGGAAAAGCTGATTCAAAAACATATTTGCAAACTGCCGAAAAAAGGGGTGGTGGACGCCCTGCTGGCCGCGGGGGAGACCATGGATCCGACGCAGCTTTTTGAGGCTTCCCATGCCGTCAAGGGCATTGCGTCTAATCTGGGCCTTGCGTCATTTGCCGCAGCCGTATCGGAGATATCCGAGGAGTTTCGGCCGGGCGCAGGCCGGACGATGTCTGACGCGGAGGTGAAGGACAAGATTGCCGGGATAGGGGCGACATATCAGAAGATGGTGGATTGCATAAATCGGTATGAGGCCGGCTGAAATCGGCCCGCGGGGACGGTCCTTTTGGGTCGAAAAATTTCGGTCCGTGGGGACGGTCCTTTTGGGCCAAAAAATTTCGGTCCAAAAGGACCGTCCCCATGGGCCGAACCCCGCAAGCTGAACCTTTGAAAGACGGCCGAACTATAAGAAAAGAGACGAGATGAATTACATTGTATTGGACTTGGAGTGGAATCAGTGCCCCTATGGCAAGGCCAGGGAGGACGAGAAGCTGCCATTTGAAATCATTGAAATCGGCGCGGTCAAATTGAATGAGCGGAAGGAAATTGTCGATACCTACCACCGCCTGGTGAAGCCGGTCATTTATCGGAAAATCCACTTCCGCACGAAGGAAGTCATCGCCGTGACAATGGAAGAGCTTCAGAGGGACGGGATTCTCTTTCCCGACGCCGCGGAGGAGTTCCTTGCCTGGTGCGGCAGCGGCTACCGGTTCTGCACGTGGGGGACGACGGACCTGACGGAGCTTCAGCGAAACCTCGCCTATTATTATATGGAAGAAATCCTTCCGGGACCGATTCTCTACGAGGATGTCCAGAAGCTGTTCGCGCTGGCGTACGAGACGCGGAAGGACAGGAGGTCGCTGGAGTACGCCGTAGATTTTCTGCAAATAGAAGAAGACGGGGAATTTCATCAAGCCCTTGACGACGCCGTGTACACGGCCCGGGTGCTTGGGAGCATATCGGACGAAATTATCCATGAGAATTATTCCATTGACTGTTTTCAAAATCCGAAAAGCCGGAAAGAGGAGATTCGGATTCGGTACGGCACGTATGAAAAATTCATCTCCAGGGAATTTGCCACGAAAGAGCTTCTGATGGAAGACCGGGAGGTCACGGCCGTGCGGTGTTTCTCTTGCCTTAGGAACGCAAGGCGCAAAATCGGGTGGTTTTCGGACAATGGGAGGAATTACTTTGCCGTTGGATGCTGCCAGGATCACGGGTACGTGAAGTGCAAGGTGAGAATCCGGAAGGCGGCGGACGGCAAGTTTTTTGCGATTAAGACGACGAAGCTGATCGGGGAGGCCGAGCTGGAGAAAATCAAGGACAAGCAGGCATCCATAAGGGGCAGGAGGCAGAAGAAGGGGAAGTGACGGGCATAATTCGTGAAACCTTATTGTTCACTCATCCAGAGCCTGAACGTAAAACAAGTTCTTTTTACCATCTACAGCGATATTTGCAAATGATCCTTCGCTACGCTCAGGATGACATCCGTTTTTCGCATGCACAAGCGATTACTGGGCAGAAATGTGAGCGGAAGGGTGAACCATAACCCAATATAAGTTATGTACTGAAAAAAATACAAGAAAAATTGCACAAATCACGGAAAAGAACGTGAAAAAACATAGTTTTATAGGATGACATTCTTTTTTTGCTGTGCTATAATTTTGTAGGAATTGTATTGGTGGCGTACTATGCCCATGCGCCGCTGCCGACAGAAGATTAATGTCAGGGGAGGTATATAGTTTGAACAGGAGGAGAAAACAGATAGCGAGCGTGGTCATGGCCAGCGTTATGACGACCGCTCTCCTGAATCCGGTTCAGACATGGTCTGATTCATTTGTGGAGGACGTGCCGGTCAGCGAGGAACCGCTCGTTTACGGGACTACAAGCCCGGAACCCGCAGCTGCTTCAGAAGAACAGTACGAAACAGAGCCATCGGACGATTATGAGTCTGAAGGGGGCGAAACAGAGGAGCCTGTCGATACAGAAGGGACAGACGAAGGTTCCTATTCCGATGGTGGGAGTGATAGCGGGGCGCAGGAAGGTACGGAAAGTTCAGGCAGCGATCAGAGCCAGTCAGACGAATCACAATCTCAGGGCGGGGAGAGTACGGGCACGGATTCTTCCGGCCAGGACAGCTCCATATCGGGGACGGACAGTTCCGGCGCGGAGTCTGTACCGGCAGATGAATCCCAGACGGACTCATCCGTAACGCCGTCAATTACCGGGAAGATTACACCGACGGTGACGGGAAAAGTTACTCCTACGGTGACTCCGAAGGTTACCGGAAAGGTTACCGTCACCCCGTCAGTGACTGCGCCGCCTAAGAAAACGAACTATAAGCTGACAATCTATTACAAGTATGCCGGAGGAGGCAAGGCCGCGTCGACCTATGTGGGGTCCTTCAAGGCGGGCGAGTCCTACAGCATTTCAAGTCCGGGAGTCAGCGGCTATACGGCAGATACGGGAACGGTGTCCGGAACCATGGGAGCCTCCGATGTTTCTGTGACGGTTACCTACACGGCGAGCGGGGAGACCCAGAAAAACCAAGAGTTCACAATTAAGGTTAACTATATCAGCACCAACGGAAATCGGGTGGCTGACATTTATTATGGAACCTTCCACTACGGCGACATTTACAATATCGCGTCGCCGTCAGTCAGCGGCTATACCGCGCAGCTTGGCGCAGTATCAGGCACGGTGACCGGGAATGTGGAAATAACGGTCACGTATTCGGTAAATGCCGTTCCGGTTCCGACGCCGCGCGCAACGTACACGGTCAGGACGACGACCCAGGCTTATAATGCGACATCGCATTACACGCAGAAGCTGGTCAATCCGGAACTTGCGGGATTCTCGAAAGTCAGCAAGACATACGCGCTCGCAAAGTGCGATTCATTCCTGAATGTGCGTGAAGGAAAGGGGTACAATAACCGCATCGTCGGCGTTTTGTATCCGAACAATCTGTGCTACGTCATATCTGATGCCAATTCCAAGTGGGTTTATATTGAATCCGGAACGGTTCGCGGATTTGTTGACAAGCAGTATTTGCTGACCGGCGAGAAGGCGAACTCCTATGTCAAGAAGCAGGGAGAGAGCAAGCTCACCCTCGCAAAGCAGATCGTAGCGCCGGCCGACAACAAGGCTTTCCGTTATACGTTGAAGACCGTCCGCGAGGTTCCCACGAGCGTGAATTACCGGTCTGCAAGCACGACGGCTGACAGGCAGGCGATGATTGCATTTTCAGAGCAATTCCTCGGCAACCCCTACGTCTGGGGCGGCGAGTCGCTGACGGACGGATGCGACTGCTCGGGATTTACGATGCTTGTCTACCGCCAGTTTGGAATCGAGCTTCCGAGATGCTCCTACGAGCAGGCTGAGGTCGGAACGAAGATCGCGCCGCAGGACGCCCTTCCGGGAGACCTGATATTCTACGCGAGAGACGGCGCCATCTATCACGTTTTGATGTATATCGGCAACGGGCAGGCGATCAACGCCTCTTCCTCAACGACCGGCATCATCATCTCGAACATCGACTATGACAAGGTACCGTGGGCCGTCAGGGTGATTGAAGATTCGCCCACGTCTTCCACGCAGGCCAGCTCGCTCGTTGAGATCGGGCAGAGGGCTTATGAGGGCGATGCGACGGCGCAGGAGGAGATTATCCAGTCGCTGGCCATGGCATCGCGTGAAGAGTGGTCGCAGTACGGTTTCCTTCCGTCCGTGCTTATCGCGCAGGTCATTCAGGAGTCCGGCTGGCTGTCTTTCAGCGGCGCTGCAAATGGCGGCATCCAGCCCGAGGATAATAATATTCTGGGCATGAACGAGGAGCTGCTCAATGACAAATGGGTCAGCCCGTGGACCGGGACAGCAGCCATGAGAAATGTTCCGCAGTGGGACGGTGAGAAGGATGTCTATGGCGAAGAGTCGATGAGGACTTACGAGGACATCGAGGCTTGCCTTTCCGATTACGCCGCATTTAAGACGGGTATCCATCCGGAGATTGCAAATGAAACGGATGTAAACACGGTCATCGACATCGGCCTTGAGGGCTATGCGACGGATCCGACTTATGAGAAGTCGATTGCGGACATTATTGATAAGTATGATTTGACAAGGTACGACTCGATTGTCCAGATGGGCACGTCGGCAACGGATCCGACGAACTACACGCAGGAAGACTTGGAGCTTATCTGGGCGGTTGTTGCCCAGGAAGACGATACGAGTTATGAGGGCGCTTTGGCCGTAATCAGTTCGGCCATGAACCGCGCGGACGCAAATTACGGCGGCTACGGCACGACGGCGCTCGAACAGCTCACGGCGGACGGCCAGTATTGCTACTCGCCGAAGGTCTCCGACCCGTCCCTTTACCAGAGACGTCTCGGCGGAAACGTTCCGGACTTCGTCATGCAGGCGGTTTCCGACTGCCTCACGCAGGGCGTCAGAAACAATACATACCTGAACTTCAGGAGTTCCAACAGGACAGGCGAGTATGTCCAGATCGGAAGTAATTGGTACTTCTGATAAATCGCAGCTATTTCGCAGGAGAGGGACAAAATCCTTCTCCTGCTTTTTTGTTGCGCTGGGTTCGGCCTGCGGCTTCAGCCCGCGGGGACGGTCCTTTTGGGCCAAAATTTTTTGACCCAAAAGGACCGTCCCCGCGGGCCGAAATCCTCCACGTACCGAACAACTCACGAAGAACGGTGACGATTTGCAGGCAGTCGGATAGCCCCATAGTGCAAGTGAAAGTGGGCAATGCCACTGGAGGAAAGGGGGCTACACGGGGTCATATCCCTCCAGGAAACCTCTACCGTGCTCAGAGACGGAAATTAGAGGAGAACGCATAGGAGGAGAATGCCATGCATACTCTGAGATGCATAGGTCATCAGCCTCGTGAAGAGCCGGATGCGGAAAAGCCGCATGTTCGGGGCTGTAGAGAGGCTGACCTCGCAAGAGGTCAGCCTACTCAATCTGCTGGCTTTCCAGCTGCTTCATGCAGGTTAGGAATAGATATTGATCACGTCCGTAATCCTGGGGAGAATCTGTTGCTTTCTGGACAGAAGCCCCACCTGGAAACTGTGTTCCTCTCCCTCCTTGTTCGGAAATGCCTCCTCGGCCCACGCAGATCGGTTTCCGCCGTAAAAGACTACGGAACCGTTATCGATGATGCTGGAGAACACCAGGATCGCGAGGTCGAGCCGCTTCTTGCGGCAGAAAGACTCCACGGCGGCCTGAATTTCCACGCCGTCGTTTCGAACCTGCTCGGTCGTCTGCACGATGACCTGGGAGATGGCGAGCTTGCATTCGTGGATATCGTATATTTTCATATCCTGATTCAGCATTTCGGTATAGGTTTTTCCGGTCGTGTCGGCAGTGACCGCGAACATCTCCTTTGCAAATTCCTCAATATCCAGGTCTGCCATGGCGGCCAGGATATTTGCAGTCTGGCGATCCTTGTCGGTAGTCGTAGGAGAATGGAAATTCATGGTATCCGAGAGCAGGGCGCCGAGCAGCAGGCCGGCGAGGTTCTGGGGAACCGGAATCTGGTTCTCGCGGAAGATGGTTGCAACAATTGTGGCGGTGGATCCGACAATTTCATTTCTGAAAGAGACCGGCTGGGTAGAAGAAAAGTCGCTGATGCGGTGGTGGTCTATGACTTCCAGGACGCGCGCCTCCTCAATTGCGCGGACGGACTGCGCGAACTCGTTATGATCTACCATGATGATCTGTTTGTTCTTGCTCGTCATGATATGGTAGCGGGCGGCATAGCCACAAAGCTTCTTTTCGGAATCGACAATCGGATAGATGTGGTATCGGCTTCTCAGCATCTTGTTCCCTACGTCCGCCGCGAGTTCGAATATGTTGAACGTGACGATGTCCCGTTTCATGATTTCCCGGACGGATGTGGCAAAATATATGTATCTTGACGTGTTCATCGCGCCATGTCCACTGATGATGATGGGACAGTGGTTTTCTTTAGCGGCGGACAGCACGTCTTCCGAAACGTTTTCAGCCCACACGAGTATCAGGAGGCCGGCTCCCTTTTTGATAGCGGTCTTCTGAGCCTCGGAGTCGTCCCCGACAATGACAATCCTGTCGCTAAGCTCATATTGTTCGATACGGGTGCGGTCTGCCATGGCCAGCATGCTGACCTTGCCGTTTAGATGCATCCTGTCTTCCCGGTAGACGATTGTCCCGTCGAGAGTTTGGCAAATGTTATCCAGTTCGATTTTCTTTATCAGGTCAATATTGTAGGCCGTGTCGCCGAGGCCAACGGCTGCTATATCGCTTTTCGTGATTAGCCCGACGAGGTGCATGCTTTCGTCCACAACGCCCTGGTAGGTGCGTTTTTCCTTTTCCATCAGCTTAAGACACTCGAATATAGTGGCATCTTCCCTGATGCAGCTCACAGGATCCAGAGTAATGTCGCTGAGTTTCACACGGGCGTCAGTGAGAAGCATCGGTTCTTCAAATCCGAAGCGCTTTAGGAGGTAGGCAGATTCCGCATTGACGGGACCTAGCCTGCAAGGGATGGCGCGGACTCCCATAGCGCGCTTGAAGAAAGCGTAAGCAATAGCGGAAGCGATGGAGTCGGTGTCCGGGTGGATGTGACCGGTGATGTATACGGGTTCTTTATTTGTCATGGCAGATACCTCCTCTATAAAAGTGTTTTTCAGCCGCCGTTTATTTCTGACTTACAGACACCAGTCTATGCGGCTTCTATCGAAAACACTTTTCAAGCGTTCGACTTGCTGTTGCCCTGTGGGGCAACATTATTTGTCTCTTTCTTTACATTTGTTTGGTAGCCTTCCTGCGTTTATATTCTAAGAAAAGGGAAGTTTTTATTTCCACTCCCACATTCCTTCCGGCAGACATGCGGCCATTGGAACTTTGAGAACGATTTTGCGAATGGGGCAAGGGCTTTCGCCGACCTGCACAGCCGGGATGTGAACGTCCCAGGGCAGATAGACCGCATACGTGCCGACTTCCAAAGCAATCCGGCCTCCGCGTATTGACGCAGGGGGATTTTTGTAGAAGAGGATGTCCCGGGGCGTTTCCAGAAGATTTTCATCGACGGCACCTTTCCCATCGTCATTATAGTACCCCGCATCTTCCGGTCCACCGGCTGCGAGAAACTGGACGTCGATGTACTTCCTGTGAATCTCCGGCCGTAGGGATTGCCTGGGGGCGGTCTCAAGGTCAAGAACCTGCAATATCATGGGAACGCCTGCGAGGGTAATGTCAAAACGTCCGGGCTCATGGGCTGCCAGGTCTGTTTCCTTCAGGAAATGGAGGGCGGCGCAAAGGGGGGCGGGCAGAAGGGCGGCCTGCTGGTCAAAAAATTCGTTGTTTACATTTCCGTATATCATAGAAATACCTCCTCGCATTTTATAATATTGGGGTTCTTATTTGTGGTCATGAAATTCATCTCCAAAGATGATTATGGAAGAAAATCTCTTATTCTTAAGCATAAAGATAAATAGGTAAAAAAGCAATGAAAAAATGATGTGGTAAGCTGTAAGGATTCAGACATTAAGAGTTTTTTCGGCCCGTGGGGACGGTCCTTTTGGGTCAAAAATTTTTGACCCAAAA
>JAUMWM010000365.1 GCA_030529705.1 Lachnospiraceae bacterium | reverse complement strand
TTTGCCTCCTCTTATTCTCACGATTTTCGTCCCGCGGGCCGAAAAATCTCGGCCCAAAAGGACCGTCCCCGCGGGCCGAACCTCACAGCGCCCCATTCTCCGTTATCACGGCGCACATGCGGTAGTCGAACTCCTCCGTCGGTACCGCCTCCGCCTCCTGGACGGCAAATGCCGCCGCAACCACGTCCGCATGAACGCATCTTGCAAGAAACCGGTCGTAATAGCCGGCCCCCATCCCCAGCCTGTTGTGGTCCCTGTCAAAGGAAGTGCAGGGGCAGACCACGAAATCAATCTCCGCCGGGTCAATCTCCCGACAATATGCAGGATTTGGCTCGGGGATGCCGAAAGCCCCCTTTTTCCACGCGCGCTCCGATGCGGTCTCCGGCCAGAGGGCGACCATCTGCGTCCTGCTCACGCACAGCGGGTACACATAACGCTTCCCCGAAGATAGCGCAGGAAGCGCGTCCAACTGAACCTCCCCCCTCACGGACCGATAAAGCATCACGGTCCTTGCCATTTGGAAACGCTCGTCGTTCAGAATATGCGATATGATTGCAGACGACTTCTCCTTCCGCACGTCCGGAGCCAGGGCTTCCCGGGCGGCGACCATGCGTCTGCGGAGATGATATTTGTCCATTGTATCTTCTTTCTACAGTTATTCTTTACAAATGTTAGCGTAAGCCTATCATATCACAACTATCCTCAAACAAAAATACAAATAGAACATTCCCTTGTAAGTTACCGTTCACTCTTCTGCTCAGAAATCGCCTGTGTTTGCGAAAAAGTTGCTGTCATCCTGAGCGCAGCGAAGGATCTTTTACATAAAGCGTCTGTTCACTCTTCTGCTCGGAAATCGCCTGTGTTTGCGAAAAAGTTGCTGTCATCCTGAGCGCAGCGAAGGATCTTTACCATCTACAGCGGCTTTATGTAAAAGATCCTTCGCTGCGCTCAGGATGACGCCCATTTTATCACAAGCGCAACGTTTTTGCGAAAGCGTAAACAATAGCGCTGAATCATTATTTTTTATAGAAAATTCTTGACCCTTCCGCCAGGAAATGACGTATACTATAATGTAACAACGCAAGGCAAGGAAAGGGAGGATGGGTCATGAATAACAAACGTATTGATGAAAGTGAACTTATGAACGTGAATGCAGGGTCAGACATAGAGATGACCGAGGCGGAACTCATTAAGAATCCGGAAGTTCTCGGCAATCAGTCATCTTCGAGCGTCGACTCCTCGTCCATGAGCCTGATTACAAAGAAGCTGATCGAGATTGCCAGAAAACGCCAGATGAGAAAATAAAATGCAATAGGGTAGAGGAAGGCTGCGCCAACCTCTACCCTTTCTTGCAAGCTACGTTCTAACTATGCAAGCATTTTGGAGCGAGCGCAGTCAGGAAGAAAGACCAGCAGGTTGAATCATTTATTTATGGATGGATCCTTAGCATATACCGAATAAGCGAAAAAAGGGGGATGTCATGACGACATCCCCTTTCATTCTTGTAGAATCCCCAAATTACAGATTAGCCTTCAGGAAAGCTTCCAGAGCTGCTGCGTTGTCAGCCTCTGCTCCGCCGGTAACCTGAACTTCGATCTCGTTGCCCTGCTTTACGCCGAGGGACATGAGGTTCATGAGCTTCTTGCCGTCTGCGGACTTGCCATTTGCAAGAACCTTGACGTCGGAATCATACTTCTTGATTTCCTTTACGAGAGCGCCTGCCGGACGAGCATGGATGCCAACTGGATCTGTGATTACATACTTGAATGATGTCATAATTACCTGTTCTCCTTTACATAAAATTTGGTAACTTTTTTATTTCGGCAAGGGGCGAAACGCCCCAGCCGCCTGTTAGGGTTTATTATAACATAGATATCGGCTTATGTGACAACCTATTCTCATTTTTTTATGTAACTTTTGTGTAATTTTTTTATAAACTCGCAGGAATCCCATGTATAATAGCCTTAGAGACTGGATTTTCCCATGGGGACGGTCCTTTTGGGCCGAAAAATTTCGGTCCAAAAGGACCGTCCCCTTGGACCGAAAAATTTTGACCCAAAAGGACCGTCCCCGCGGGCCGAAATTTTTTGTC
>JAUMWM010000113.1:6430-7935 GCA_030529705.1 Lachnospiraceae bacterium | reverse complement strand
AAAATATGTGTTTTACTTGCTTTCAAGTTATGGTAATATTTTAAAGATGGGTGTTTCTGTAGCGGCGATGCGTGCAAGATGCCTTTTACGACGGCAAATGCATTCAAGGCGTTTTCTGTAGTAGCATCGCATAAGCAGGGCAACGCCCTCTGTAAAAATGGAGAAGTTAACGGACAGCTAAAATGAAACGGTGGATTAAGAAAAATCTTGTTACAGTCATTCTGACGATGATCATGCTGGTCGGCATAGGGCTGATAGCGTATCCGAGCGTGGCGGACTGGTGGAACTCCTTCCATCAGTCAAGGGCGGTCAGCTCGTATGCATCGGTAGTCGCCTCCATGGATCGTAATGAATATGATGACATATTGAAGAAAGCGGAAGAGTACAACGCAAAACTGGCTCAAAAAGGAATCCAGTGGCAGTCCTCGGACGAGGAAGTGGCGGAATACAATGAGGTGCTGAAAGTCGATAATACCGGCATTATGGGCTATATTGACATTCCGAAAATCCGCGTCCAGCTGCCGATTTATCATGGGACGGACGAATCCATCCTTCAGATCGCCATCGGCCATCTCGTCGGCACCAGTCTTCCGGTTGGCGGAGAATCCAGCCACTGCATTGTTTCGGGACATCGCGGCCTTCCTTCTGCAAGGCTTTTTACGGATATTGACCAACTCGTGCCCGGCGATACGTGGACTCTGAACGTGCTGGACCAGACTCTGACTTATGAGGTTGACCAGGTGCGCGTGGTTCTGCCGACGGATCTCTCTTACCTTGCGCTCGAAGAGGGGCAGGATTATTGTACGTTGGTCACCTGTACGCCTTACGGCGTAAATACGCACAGGCTTCTGGTGCGCGGCCATCGAATCGCGAATGTCCAGGGTAATGCCCGTGTAACGGCCGACGCCCTTCAGATAGAGCCGGTGTACGTGGCGCCATTTGTGGCAGCCCCGATGCTGGTCATCTTGTTTATCATGCTTCTGTTCACGACCAGGAAGGGTCGTAGAAATCGTAGAGAGTAAGTGGTTTGCAAGGGATTATTTAAATGGAGCAACTGGGCTGTAAATATGATCCTTCGCTTGCGCTCAGGATGACAAAGTTGAAAAGCAAGGAATTGAGTGGCGATGAATAAATAGCAAGGACTTCGTTAAAAAAGGATGAAAACAAGCAAACAATCTTGCTTTAGATTGCAAAAAGGACTAAACTGTTTTTGGTGTATTGCAACTGCTGGGCGAAAGGTTGAACAACCATATGAATGAAAAAGAACTCAAGAAACTTAGCCGCGAGGATCTTCTGGAAATGCTGGTAAGCCAGACCAAGGAGGTCGAACGGCTGCAGGAAGAAAAAAAAATACTCATATCGCAACTTGGTTCTCTAAAGGACGGGTTCAAGAAAGCCGGGGCGCTTGAATTTGCATTAGGACAGATGGGCGTTCCCGTGTCAAATGTAAATCCCGGAATCCATGCGGCCGCAATTGATGAAGTGATTGCCCGGCATACGTGAAG
>JAUMWM010000113.1:5174-6330 GCA_030529705.1 Lachnospiraceae bacterium | reverse complement strand
ATGTGAAGAAGGTTTAGATATGGCAAGAGAAAAGAAGAAAAACGAACAGCAGCTCCCGGAACTCTCGGATCTGGAAAAAGAGCTTGCGCGTGAAAAGTACAGGAATCGATATGGGAGGGTTCTGCGAAGCACCATCTACACTTTGATTACGGTCGCAGCCATCGCTATCCTCGTGGCAACCCTGTGGATGCCCGTTCTGCAGATTTACGGAAGTTCCATGAATGAGACGCTGCAGGACGGCGACATTGTTTTGTCGGTGAAGGACAGCCATATGAAGAGCGGCGATATTATCGCTTTCTACTATAATAATAAGATTCTGGTGAAGCGGGTTATCGCGCAGGCGGGCGACTGGGTCAACATCGATTCGGATGGAAATGTCTATGTGAACGATGTGGCGTTGGAGGAACCATATATTTCAAATAAGGCATTTGGCGAATGTGACATCGAACTGCCTTATCAGGTGCCCGAGAACAGGATTTTCGTGATGGGCGACCATCGGGAAGTTTCGATTGATTCGCGGAGCGCGACGGTCGGGTGCGTGGCCGAGGAACAGATTGTCGGGAAACTGGTGTTTCGGGCATGGCCGCTTTCGGGATTCGGGAGTATACGGTAAGGTTGGGATCCCTGTGTAAAGATCCTTCGCTTCCGCTCAGGATGACAAGGGGGAAGACTTGCGCAGAGAGCCTTTGCTTATGCGCAGGTTGACAAGGGAGATATTTGTGTAAAGATCCTTCGCTTCCGCTCAGGATGACAAGGGGGATGCTGAATGCGTAAACAGGAACGAAACAACGCTTTTGCACTTAAATCGTGTATTGTGTGATTGAGTTTCGTCTTTACAAATGTTACAATGAATAAAAGTGTCATTGGTTTCTGAATGACGCGATATAAGGCAAACGTGTTGATGGTTTATTATTGAAACGATAAGGATTTGGTCAAATATTAATGTCTCGATTTTTTCAGCAATTAGGGATAGGTAGAAATCGGGACATTAATATAGGATTCAATCCCAAATGGCTGAAAGTGTTCAGGTATATGAAAAGGGAGGGGCTATGGGTAGTATCAGAAAGACGAGAAGAGGAGTTCTGATCGTTCTCGCAACTTTGCTCGCATTCATGCTCTGCAGTGTAAATACGTCAGCTAAATCCGCTCCGGATCC
>JAUMWM010000113.1:0-5074 GCA_030529705.1 Lachnospiraceae bacterium | reverse complement strand
CGCGTCGTGGGCGTTTACCTTGTCATGCAGTCCTTGGCGGCGGAAGGGTATGAGTCCATCATGCCATTCCTTGTGACGGTTCCGATCAGCGGTGAAGACGATGAGTGGATTTATGATGTCGATGCAAGCCCGAAGTTGCAGCTGGTGCCGGAAGAGACGATGCCGCCGGAGGACGTTACCGTTACGGAGACGCCTCCTGACATCAGCGTTCCGCCGGAAGAATCGCCGACTGGGATACCTCCGGGAGGCGGTAGCGCAACGGCCGCGCCGCCTGACACTTCGGTTTCACCCGGAGCAAGCATTCCTCCCGGTGGTGGCGGCGGAACGTCGCCCGATGGCGATACCAGCATAACGCCCCCTCCCGGCGGTGGCAACTCGACAGCCACTCCTGCGCAAGGCCGAACAACAGCCACTCCTGCGGGTGGCCGGGCGACAGCCACTCCGGCCAGTTCGCGCGTGACGAGCACGACTTCGGAAAGCCGCGCAACGGTAACGCCTAGGATGACGACGACTCCTTCGTCGTCTCTGCCGAAGACGGGCCAGCTTTGGTGGCCGGTGCCGGTACTTGCGGCGATAGGCCTGATATTCGTTTTTGTCGGCTTGAAGAGAAGGTCTGATAATAAATAAGGATTCGGACATAAGCGATTAGGGTTGAAGCTATTTATGGATGAATCTTAAGAGCAAGCATGGATTTGTTATGATGAAGATGTACGCACCGGGGAGATTCCCCGGTGCGTATTGTTCGCAGAACTGCAAGAGAAAGATGAAAAACGGTGGATTTTTACGGCTGGTATTTGTACATTTTGCCACAAAATAAAAATAGTCGTTGGATTTTAAATTTTGATGTAGTATACTACGTTAGGATTCTTCCATATATATTTGTATTTATGTCAGAATCCTTAGGATTCCTGTTGCGTGAGAAGTTTCTCGTTTTTGTGGGGTAATTTTACTTGAATAAGGGATTTTCAATTGTGGGTAAATTATTTTGCGTTCTCGTCTCAATTGCCTGCATAGGTTTTCTTGTTTATATGAACGTCAATGACAGGACGCGCATTCAGCAGAAAGCGGAGGAAGTTGAAGCCATCAACGAAGACACCAGGGAGGCTGAGAAGGAAATAGCGCAGGCGGAAGCCGAGGAGAAGGCGGCCGAGCTTGCCGAAAAGGAGGCAAATGACAGCTTCTATCAGAAGCTCGCCGACCGCTTCGATGCCCGCATCCTGGTAATTGGCGATACGAATGCCCAGGGCTTCGGAGCCAGCAGTGATGAGACCGCATGGTTCAGCCTCCTGAAGAAATCGATTGAAGACAAATACGGCGTGAAAGTCCATGTTGATAACAACTCGGTTATTGACAGCGGGGCTTATGCATCCTATGCCAAAGTGAAAATGATGGAGGATTCCCAGGATTATGACCTTGTGATTATCTGCACGGGCGCAGCGGATTCCGAGGAGAATCTTCCTGTATATTATGAGGCGCTCCTTAGGGCGATTCAGGGAAAAATACCCAATTGCAATGTAATCACGATTCAGGAGTATATGGAAGGGGACAACAATTCCAAGAACATGGCGATTCTGAACCTTTCCAACGCATATCATGCGCAGACCGTGGATATGTACAGCAAAATCCTGACGGATCCTGCTCCGTATGTATTTGAGGGCGGCTACCTCAATGACGAGGGACACAGGCTCTATGCGGAGGGGGTATTTTCCGAGATTCAAAGGAATGTGAAGTCAGGAACGGGATTTGAACCCGGACCGGAGAGGACCGTCTATACGGACACGGAGAAATTCGATGATTTCCTGTACGTGCCTGCGGAGAATTTTACCAGGACCGATCGGCAGTACGCTATGGAGCGGTCGTTTACGGGCATAGTGGCGTTTGATTTCGATGTCCTTCCCGGCGACAATAAAGTTGATGTGTATGTCGACCGCGTGAAAGTTTCTTCGTATGTGGTGACGAACACGATTGAAACTCCGGTGGAACACATTGAATTGATTGAGGGCGAGCTTAGCCCTGGCAGGAGAATTGGCGTCGTGTTCTCTACAACGGAGTCTGCGGACAGTTTCCGGGGCATGATGCTGACTATGACGGAGTGAGGATGACGCTCATATTTCGCAAGCACAGACGGTTTTTGAGCAGAAGTGTGAACAGCAAGCAGCGTTGCGCAAAATGACGGAGCAAGGCACAACAATACAATGGGTAGGAGGATGGAATGAAGCCCGAGAATTATGATGATGTAGAAGAAATAGATCTGGTAGAGGTATTTTATGCTATTGTTGAGAGATGGGCCATCATCCTGCTCGCGACGGTAGTGCTGGGTACCATAGGCTACAGCTACGGCCGCTTTATGGTGACGCCGCTCTACTCCTCCACGTCGGCCCTATACGTGCTCAGCAAGAGCACGTCCATCACGTCCATGGCCGATATCCAGGTAGGCGCGAACCTCACGAATGACTACATGGTCGTCGTGACCGGACGCCCCGTCCTGGAACAGGTCATTGAAAATCTGGGACTTGATGAGCGGTACGATTCTCTGAGAGGCAAGGTTAGAGTCACGAATGAGACGAATACCCGAATCCTCAAGATTACCGTGACCGATCGGGATATTATGCGGGCCAAGGTCATTGCGGATGAGACTGCAAATGTAGCATCGGCTTTCATTTCCGAGAAAATGGATCAGGATCCGCCGACCATTATCCAGTACGGTTATACGGACACGAAGTCTGTCAGCACAAGCCCGAACAGGTATGCGACTTACGGCGCGCTGCTTGGGCTCGTTATCTCCGTGGCAGCCGCTATCCTGATGTATCTGCTCAACGACAAGATTATGACGCCCGAGGATCTTGAGAAGCGCACGGGCCTCAATACGCTTGCAACGTTGCCTCTTGATAACTGAGAGATGTAAAAATATTTTCAATTGTTCGGTTGAGTGTTTGTTTTTGTCATCCTGAGCGCGAGCGAAGGATCTTATATGTAAAACTGTCGCTGTTCGTGCAAGATTCCTCGCTACGTTCAGCTTGATGGCGGTCCAGTATGTCGGTTCGGGCGAAAAGAGCCTTGGAGGAGAAATTAATATGGAATTGGTAAATATTAATCCCGGGAAAGAGCCCGGTTATGAAATGAGAGAGTCTCTTCGAACATTCCGCACGAATATTTCTTTCTGCGGCGTTGATGTGAGGGTTATTATGTTCACCAGCTCCGTGCCGGACGAGGGCAAGACCACGGTGGTGTTCAATCTGGCAAGGGCCCTGCGCGACAGCGGGAAGAAGGTCCTCATCGTGGACTCCGATATGAGAAAATCGGTTATGATCCAGCGTTACCATGCGACCCGTCCGAACAACCAGGAAATCAGCGGCCTGTCCCACTATCTTTCCGGCCAGAAGGCGGCCGCGGACGTGCTCTATCAGACAAATGAAACCGGCATTTTTATGACGTTCGCCGGTCCGTCCGTCTCGAATCCGACGGAGATGCTCGAGCGGAAGGAATTTGAAAAATTCATCGACATAGGCAAAAAGTATTTTGACTATATTTTGATTGACTGCGCGCCTTTGGGAGCCGCTATCGATGCGGCCGTCGTTGCCCGCGTGTGCGACGGCGCAATCATGGTTGTCGAGCAGGGCGGCGTAGGCGCGAGGATGATCCTGGAGAACAAGAAGCAGCTCGAGGCATCCGGCGTCAGGATTCTGGGCGCCGTGCTGAACAAAGTGAGGACGGAAGGTTCCGGATATTACGGTCACTACTATAAGAGGTATTACGGAAAATATTACGGGAAATACTATACGAACGAAAAGAAGGACAAGAAGAAGTCAAAAAAGAAATCAAAATGAGGAATCTCATGGCGGGGACGATTCTTCTGTTGCGAAAAGAATCACATAAAGAGGGGCGTTCTGTCTCCTGTGCAAGGAATCGCGGAAGAGGGAAGACTCTTCTCCTGCGAAGGAAATCGCAGAAGAGGGGCGTTTCTTCTCCTGTGAAAATCATCGCAGAAGAGGGAACGTCCCTCTTTGGCGATAGAAAGGCGGAATATGGCTAGACACAGACATCATCGAAAACGAAGGGGTTCGAGAGCGCCGCTGGTTGCATTTGCCATTATCCTGCTCCTACTGGCGGGCGTTGCAATTGTAGGGATGTTCGTTTTCAGGCGTGAGGAAGAGGGAGGGCGGCAGGCGTCCGCCGTGGAAGCCCCGGACTATGACAACGAGGATAAGTGGTCGGAAGGGCTTGTCTCCTACAATGGGGAAAGCTACCGTTACAACAAGAACATAAGGACGTATCTTTTTCTCGGAATTGATACCGATGAGCCGGTCCACAAGGCGGTAGACGGGATAAGCGGCGGCCAGTCCGATGCCCTGTTCCTCCTGGTAGAAGACAGGGACAAGGACAAACTGTCCATCATCTCCATCAACCGGAATACCATGACGAATGTCAGCATGTATAACCGAGAGGGAGAATATATAGACGACAGAGTCCTCCAGATATGCCTGCAGCACGGTTACGGCGATGGCGAGAGAATCAGTTGCCAGCACGCGGCGGACTGCGTAGAAAACCTCTTTTTCGGAATACCGATTCATGGCTATATGTCCCTCAACATGGGCGGCATAGGGCTGCTCAATGACGCGCTCGGCGGCGTGGAGGTGACCGTCCTGCAAAGCCTCGACAATGCGGCGAGAGGAGTTCATCTCGTGGAGGGAGAGACGAAGGTTCTGAATGGGGACGAGGCTTACGTGTACGTGCGGAGCCGGGATACGTCCGAGTTCGACAGCGCGTCGGACCGCCTCCGCAGGCAGGAGCAGTACCTGAACGTCATGATCCCCCAGATGCTCAGAAAGATAAGGGGCGCGTCTTCCGCAGTTTCTATTTACAACAAGGCGGAAGACTACCTCTACAGCAACATTGATTTTGCAAGGCTTGCGGATGAGATGAAGGATATGGAGTATGACTCTTCAGAGGGGGTATACACGATCCCCGGCGAGACGGTCAAGGGGGAGCGGTTCGAGGAGTACTGGCCGGACGAAGACGGGCTGTATGAGCTCATCCTGCAGATCTTTTATGACAAAGTAGATGGCTGAATGGA
>JAUMWM010000364.1 GCA_030529705.1 Lachnospiraceae bacterium | reverse complement strand
GGGCAGTGGACGCATCCCCGGTTTTGCCGGCAGACGAGCCGCAGCCTGAGAAGGCGAATGTAAGCGCAAGCGCACATATGAACAGTTTCTTCTTCATGGTTATTCTCCTTATTGAAAAAGTTGCAGCATTATTTACGGATGCATTTTGAAAATCATTTGCTATCATACAACCTAATATGAAAAATAGCAACCATATTTAATACTGAGAATTTCATGCTTTACAGATTCCCTCTATAATAATAGAATTGGTGGTAACAGTTAGTTCTTCTAAAACAGCCGGGTCTGAAAGCGGAGGTGATCAAATGCAAAGATTCTGCAAGACCCTGATTACACTATTCAAATGGACTGTACTGGCAGGGATAGCCGGCGGGCTGATAGGCGTCCTGACGAGCGGATTTGCATTTGCCATCGCATTTGTGACAGAATTCCGATTGGAGCATATGTGGATGCTTATCGGGCTTCCGTTTGCCGGATTGCTGATCGTATTCCTGTATAGAATTGCCGGGAGGGCTGATGACAAAGGGACGAATACCGTCATTGTGGCAGTCCGCGAAAAAAAGGAAATCCCGCTGGTCGTAGGCCCTCTTATTTTTGTTTCGACCGTACTGACGCATGCGTTCGGCGGCTCGACGGGACGCGAGGGTGCGGCGCTTCAGCTCGGCGGCAGCATCGGTGATTTTGCAGCCAGACACCTGAAGCTTGGGAGCAGCGACAGGCGTATTCTGATTATGTGCAGCATGAGCGCGGCTTTTTCGGCTCTTTTCGGAACCCCGCTCGCGGCGGCGATCCTCCCGATGGAATTTGTCAATATCGGGATGGTGTACTACGCGGCACTGGTTCCCTGCGTGCTGTCTTCCCTGGCGGCCCATGCGGTGTCGGTGCAGCTGCACGTCCATGCACTGACGATCCCTTATGAGGTGGAAAAGGTTCCTCAGCTTTACTCCATGGCTCTTACGAAGGCAATTCTCATGGGCATATGCTGCGCGCTGGCGGGGATCTTGTTCGTGAACTGCCTGCACTATTCGGGACAGTTATTTAAGCGGAAGATTGCAAATCCCTACATCCGTGTGGCTTTCGGCGGCTGTCTGGTGGCGGCGCTTGCGTTTATCCTCAGAACGCAGGATTACATAGGACTGGGCGAGAACGTGATGGCGGCGGCATTTGAAGGAAAAGCCGTATGGTATGCGTTCCTGCTGAAAATTCTGTTTACCTGTCTGACGCTGGAAACCGGCTTCAAGGGAGGGGAAATCGTTCCGTCCTTCTTCGTCGGCGCGACGATGGGATGCTTTCTGTCGGGAGGGCTGGGGCTGCCCGCAGAGCTTTGCGCGGCCTGCGGAATGTGCGGCGTATTCTGTGCCATCACGAACAGCCCGTTCACGTCAATGATCATTGCGATGGAGCTTTTCGGCCAGACGGGAATGGGGTTCTTTTTTATCGTGATTGCGATCAGTTATATGCTTTCGGATTATTACAGCGTTTTCTCGGCACAGAAGTTCATGTATTCGAAGACGGAGACAAAGCTGATCGAGATTCTGTCGGGGGATACATTTCATAGAGAGAAGAAGTAAGGAGGCTGGATTATGAAATGGAATAGAATTGAATTGAAAGAGATGGCGAAAACCGCACTTCGCGGTTCCTATTGGAAGTCAGTACTGGCAGCATTTTTGCTGGCCATCGCGACATCAGCATTAACCTCGTCATCGGGCTGGAAAGTGGGGGCGGACGAAGTATCGGATATTTCGGATTCGGTTTATGGATTGCTGCCGCTTATTTTTGCTGTCGTGCTGGTTGCCGGGTGTATTGGGATGGCGCTTTGTGCATTTGTCCTCAGGCCTCTGGAAGTCGGCTGCAGGCGGTATTTTCTGGAAGACATCTATTATCCGGCTGATCTAAATACACTGAAGGCCGGATTTTCCGGGAATTACCTGAATATCGTTTGGATTATGTTCTGCCGGGACATTTTCACCTTCCTGTGGACGCTGCTTTTTATCGTTCCGGGAATTGTGAAATCCTACGAGTATAAAATGATCCCTTATCTGCTTGCGGAGAATCCGAATCTTTCGAGGGAGGAGGCATTTGCCCTGTCGAAGAGGATGA
>JAUMWM010000112.1 GCA_030529705.1 Lachnospiraceae bacterium | reverse complement strand
CCGTCCCCGCGGGCCGAAAATTTTCGACCCAAAAGGACCGTCCCCGCGGGCCGAAGTTCATTGCATAATTTCCCATTCTATTCTAAAATATCTTACAAATGAATCGTAATACAAAGGAGGGTTTACACATGATTTATGTCATCCCCATACTTGCAGTCTGCGCGCTCTGCTTCGCGCTGTATCTGGCCTTCTCCGTCAGGAAAGAGGCGGAAGGCACCAAACGCATGAAAGAAATCGCCGGCGCTATCCGGGAAGGGGCAAACGCCTTCCTCTTTTCCGAATACAAAGTCCTGGCTGTATTTGCCGCCGTGTTGTTCGTCGTCATCGGCATCGGAGTCGGCAACTGGCTTACTGCCGTCTGCTTCCTAGTTGGAGCCTGCTTCTCGACCCTGGCCGGCTTCTTCGGCATGCGGATAGCAACAGATGCAAATGTCCGCACCGCCAATGCCGCCCGCACCTTAGGGCTGGCCAAAGCCCTGTCCGTCGCCTACCACGGCGGCGCAGTCATGGGCTTCTCCGTCGTCGGGCTCGGCCTGCTGGGCATCAGTCTGATTTACCTTGTCACCGGCAATGCGGACGTCCTCTTCGGCTACAGCCTCGGCGCGTCATCCGTAGCGCTGTTTGCCCGCGTCGGCGGCGGCATTTACACGAAAGCCGCGGACGTTGGCGCAGACCTCGTCGGCAAAGTCGAAAACAACATCCCGGAGGACGACCCCCGAAATCCCGCCGTCATTGCCGACAACGTCGGCGACAACGTGGGGGACGTGGCCGGCATGGGTGCCGACCTGTTCGAGTCCTACGTGGGAGCCGTCGTATCCGCCATAACGCTGGGCATTTTGGCAAATGGCAAGCCCGGCGCCATCTATCCGCTCATCCTCGCCGGCACCGGCATCATCGCATCCATCATAGGAACCTTCTTTGTCAGGGGAGATGAAAACGGAAATCCCCAAGCGGCGCTGAATAGGGGAAGCTATGTCGCCTATGTCATTACAATCATTTGCTCCTTGATTTTCGGAAAGATAGTCCTCGGCTCCATGAAGCCTGCATTTGCCGTGATATTCGGCCTGGCGGTGGGATTTGTCATAGGACAGGCGACGGAAATCTTCACTTCCGACAGATACGGATCGGTTAAGAAAATTGCGGAACAGTCCCAGACCGGGGCCGGGACAAATATCATATCAGGCCTGGCAGTCGGCATGAAATCGACGGTCGTCCCGATCGTGTGCATTTGCATAGGAATCATGGGTTCCTATTTCATCGCAGGCCTCTACGGCATCGCGCTTGCCGCCGTCGGCATGTTAGCTACGACCGGAAGCACGATTGCGGTCGATGCCTACGGGCCGATTGCCGACAACGCCGGCGGGATTGCCGAAATGTCCCATTTGGACGAGAGCGTAAGGAATATCACGGACAAGCTGGACTCCGTGGGGAACACGACGGCCGCCATCGGCAAAGGGTTCGCCATCGGGTCAGCCGCGCTGACCGCTCTCGCGCTATTTGTCTCCTACGCCCAGGCGGTCTCTCTGGACAGCATCGACATCATGGAACCGAAAGTCATCATCGGCCTGTTCTTAGGCGGCATGCTGACCTTCCTCTTTTCCGCGATCACCATGGAGTCCGTATCGAAGGCGGCTTACAGCATGATTGAGGAAGTCCGCCGCCAGTTCCGCGAAGACCCCGGCATTTTGAAGGGGGAAAGCCGCCCGGATTACAAGACCTGCGTGGGCATTTCCACTTTGGCGGCCCTGCGCGAGATGATCGTCCCCGGCATCATCGCCGCGGCGGCTCCGATTTCCATCGGCATTCTGCTCGGGACGGAGGCATTGGGCGGGCTGCTTGCCGGCGCCCTCGTGTCCGGCGTCCTCCTGGCCATCTTCATGTCCAACTCCGGCGGCGCGTGGGACAATGCGAAAAAGTATATCGAGACGGGACATTTCGGAGGGAAGGGTTCCGAATCCCACCATGCGGCGGTCGTCGGGGACACGGTGGGCGATCCTTTCAAGGACACGTCCGGGCCGTCCATCAATATCCTGATTAAGTTGATGACGGTGGTGTCGCTTGTATTTGCCCCGCTGTTCATGGCGATTGGGGGATTGCTTTAAAAAACGAACGTAAAAAACAGGGACGGTTCTTTTGAGTCGAAAATAATATTGACCCGAAAGAACCGTTACTGTTCATATTTCTGTTCAGAAATGCCTGTGATTGAGAAAAAAATGTCATCCTGAGCGCAGCGAAGGATCTTTACTAAGATAGCTGTAGATGGTAAAAGATCCTTCGCTGCGCTCAGGATGACAAGGGCGTATGTTTTGAGGTATTCAAGGCTTTTGGGGTTAAAAGATCCTTCGCTACGCTCAGGATGACAAGGGCTGTCAAATCGTGAAGCACGGCGAGTCAAATTGGCTACCTCAAAACTCCTGCCAGCTCCTCGTCGTAGCCCTGCCGAACCTCCTCGCACAGCGCATTGAACTGCTCGTCGCGGCCCTTATGCAGGTCATGGTAATAGACATGCTCTTTGTCAGCCAGTTCGGGCCTGATTCTTATGATGATTGCCGCGCCGATATTGGAGCAGGAGTCCGCAATCCGCCCATACTGGGTCAGAAGGTTTACGAAGTTCACGTCTGCCAGGGAATTGCACTGCGAATTAACAAGCCTTTTTAGATGATTGTTTTTCAGCTTTTCTATTATCTCCTCCGAAACCTGGACCAGCGCCTCGACCCGGAAAGCCTTGTCGAGATTTCTTTTTTCAAATGCCCCCTCCGTCTCCTCCAGCATCTCCAGCACCAGTTTCTCCAGCACCCGAACCTCCTTAACGGCCTGGGCAGAGAATGAAACATTCCGCGAATGCAGATTTTCCGCATTCCGGGCTATATCTTCCGCAAAGTCTCCGAGATGCTCAAATTCCGTAGTCGTCTTATAGTACTGATTGATGATAGAAAGGTGCAGGTCTTCCGTCAGGTGGGGCATCATGTCCACAATGTACCGGCTTATGTGGTCGGTAATCCTGTCCACGTCCTTCTCGTCCTGCAAAATTTTCAGATATTCGGCCTCATTGTAATCCTCCATCAGGGGCATGGCTCTCCCTATACTCTTGCTGGATATGCGAAGGAGCGTTAGCAAGGCTTCATAGCAACTGTTCAGAGCCAAGGCCGGCGTGGCAAAGAACGCCGGATTCAGGGCGTCCAGCTTCTCCTTATACGGATCCTTGCTGACTTTATCGTCCTTAATAATCCTCCGGCTGGCCTTCTCGAAGATGCCAAGCAGCGGAAGCATCACGACTGCGCAGACAAGGTTAAAGATCGTGTTCGTATTGGCGATGATGCTGGAATTGACGGTTCGATCCCAGAGCCAGTCTATGAATCCGAGCTGATGGAAAATGCCGCAGCCTACAAGGACCAGCAAGGTCTTGCCAAAATTGAAGAGGATATTGACCACTCCGACCCTCTGCGCTTCCTTCTCCGCGCCGATGTAACATACAATGGCCGTGGTCACGCAGTCTCCCAGGTAAATGCCGACGATGACCGGGTAAGTCCCCCTCCAGACCATAAGGCCGGAAGTGGAAAATGCCTGAAGGATGCCGACTGCCGCAGAGGAACTCTGAAGCACGAAGGCCACGCCCGCCCCGGTGGCGTAACCGATGAGCGGGTTATTATCGATTCCGGAAAACAGGGTCTCGACTATGCCTGATTCCTGGATGGACTTGACGGCATTTGTCATATTCAAAAGACCGCAGAAGAGGATGCCGAATCCCATGGCGATGTTCCCCAGCGACCGATAGTTCTTGCGGTTTTCAAATCCCATAATAAGGACGATGCCTATAATCAGCGCGATCGGTGACAGCGAGGAGGGCTGGAACAGCCGCAGGACAGACCCGGACGAGGCTTCCATGTCCAGAAGACGGATGATTTGCCCGGTGACGGTGGTACCGACATTTGCCCCGACGATGATGCCGAGAGACTGGTGGAGCGACAGGATGCCCGCGCCGACAAGGCCGGATGTGATGACGATCGTGGCAGTGGATGACTGGATGACCGCCGTGATCGCCAGACCGAGAAGAAAAGCTTTCACGGGATTGTCCGTCACGTGCTCGATGGCTACTTTAAGCGTTCCGGACGAGCTCTCTTTCAGGGCGTCCCCCATGAGGCGCATGCCGTACAGGAACATGGCGAGACCGCCAAACAGTGTCAGTGCGCTGAAAAAATCCATGTATTTCCTCTTTTCTGGCCCCGTGCGTATGCGCGGGTGCCGTTAATGGTAGATTTGAAACAAAGTTTCAAACTTTCCTCTCTAGGCGCGCTTATCGCTAAAGCGACATACTGTGCCGCTTTCAGGCGAGCCACGACTGTCTCTTCTATGCGAAGCCGAAATCACTCCTATTGTGACATATTTTCAGAAAAAATGCGATATTTTTTTATAAAGATTTTTGCACTGTTTCGGCCTGTGGTTTTCGGCTCGCAGTTCGGCCCGCGGGGCCGAAATTTTTTGACCCAAAAGGACCGTCCCCGCGGGCCGAAAACGATGCTGTGTTTTTTTTCAAATAATGTGGGATTTTACCGTCATTTTTAGGTATAATGTACGGAAGAACATTAAGTCGCCCAATCTGCTCCGAAGTTTCAACCTAGGGGGTTTATACTCATGAAAACAGGAAGATGCCGTACCTTCTTAATTATATTTGCTTTTTGGCTGGTCCTGTCAGCCCAGGCTACCTACGCCGCCTCTCTGGACAATGTTGCAAATGCTGCCCCGGCGGAAGCCTTATCTTCTGTAGGCTCCGTTGCCGATTCCGCTACAGATGCAAATACTGCCGGCGCAAGTACTGTCGATACAACTACGGTAGATGCCGTCAAGGCGACGAAAATCGCCGCCTCCGAAGAAGAAAACTGGAGCTTCGTCCTCTACAACAACAACGAAGGCATGCCCTTCTCGGAGGCCAACATGCTCCAGCAGACCCGAGACGGCTTCATCTACATCGGCTGCTACGGCGGCCTCCTTCGCTATGACGGCAAAGAGTTCTACCGATACGAAGACCCCCGGCTGCTCAACATCATAGCACTTTATGCCGACAGCCGCGACCGGCTTTGGTTCGCCACGAACAGCAACGGCTTCGGCTATCTGGAAAACGGCGCGTTTACTTTTTATGGGAGCGAGGAGGGGCTCGAAACGCAATTTGTCTGCTGCTTTGCGGAAGACGAAAACGGGAATATCCTGGTCGGCACCGTAGAGAACATGTACTACGTGGACCAAGAAGATGCCCTTCACAAAATGGAGGATCCCCTGCTGGCCGGCATCAACGTCGACATGCTCCAATCGGACGAGAGGGGCATGATTTACGGCCTTACAAGGAATGCCGAGGTATTCGCAATTAAGGATTTGTCCGTCACGGCCTGGTACGACAGGGGGCAGATCAGCACGGAAACCGTGACCTGCATCTACCCCGACCCCGAAAACCAAAACTACCTGTATATGGGGCTTGATACGGGCGGGCTTGAGTATGTCAACATCTTTCCCAGGCGAAAAACCATTAAGTATATACCGACGCCTGACCTGGTTTACATAAACGGCCTGCTCTATGTGGATGAAAGGCTCTGGATCGCCTCCGACATGGGGATCGCCTTCATTGACAAGGACAACACTTACCAGCGTCCCGACAAGATGCAGCGGAGCAATTCGTCCCAGTACATCATGTCAGACCTAGAAGGAAACATCTGGATCGCCTCTGACCGGCTCGGCGTAATCAAGCTGAGTCCCAGTATTTTCTGCAACATAAACGGCCAGGCAAACCTCCCGGACATGGTCGTAAATGCCACCTATGTCCAAGACGACATCCTGTACATCGGATCGGACACCGGCCTTATCTGCCTGGACAAAAACTACAACGAAGCGCAAACTCCCGTTTCCGACCTCCTGCGAGAGACCAGAATCCGATGCATACAGGAAGATGGAAACGGCAGCTTGTGGTTCTGCACCTATAGCGATTCCGGCCTTGTCCGCCTGAATGAGGACGGATCAATTCGTACCTATACCACAAACGATGGATTTGCATCCAATTCCGTCCGCGAGATTAACGAGATGAGCGATGGGACTCTGGTCGTCAGCGTCAAGGGAGGAATCTATTTTATCAAGGACGGGGAAATCACGCAGAGCTTCACGGAAGGCGACGGCCTTGTAAATCCCCAGACCCTGACGACATGCGAATACAGATCCGGCACGATTCTTTTCGGGACGGACGGAAACGGAATTTACCTGATATCGGACGGCAAGATAAAAACGTTCCCGCCGACAAAAGACTTAAGTTCAAGCGTAATTATGCGTATTCGGAAAAACGAGCGCCAACGCAGCTGGTGGATTATCTCGACCAATTCCTTGTATGTCCTCAGGAGGGGAGAACTGACCGAAATCCACAACCTTCAGAACCAGCATAATTACGATGTCGAATTTGACGAAAACGGAGACGCATGGCTCCTGGCCAGCGACGGCATTTACGTAGGGAACGCTGACGACATCCTTGCGGGCAAAGAAGTCCGATATATCCATTATGACTACAAGAGCGGGCTGCCATTTGCAGTCACCCCGCATTGCCGGAACTACGTATCCGACAACGGCGCCCTCTACATGTCCGGGAACGATGGGGTTGTCAAAATCAGCGTAAACAGCGCATTTGAACAATACGCGGACGTCCAGCTCACGATTCCATATATCGAAGTCAACAATGAGACCGTCTATCTGGCTGAGGATGACATGATCACGCTGCCCGCTCGAACAAAGAAGCTGTGGGTCCACCCATTTGCCCTCTCCTACTCCCTGGCAGAACCGGTCGTCGCATACGAACTGGAAGGCTTTGACGAGGAGCTCAATGTCTCAAGCCGCAGCGAGCTGCCGTCCATCATTTATACGAACTTAAAGGGAGGCTCCTATACCTTCCGATTCGCCCTGCTCGATTCCGTGACCGGGGAAATCACGAAGGAAATCACCATTCCGATTGTGAAGAGGAAAGCCCTCCACGAAAGAATCCTGTTCTGGCTGCTGCTCGCAGGAGCGCTCTCGGCCGCCATCTTGTCCGGTACGCGGCTCTATGTATCCCGGAAAGCGCGGGAACTAGCGGCGGAACACGAACAGGACCGCATTCGGACGGAACTGTCTGTCGCCAGGGACATACAAAACTCCATGCTCCCGCGGATATTCCCGGCTTTTCCGGACAGGACCGAGATTGACCTCTACGCTTCCATGACGCCCGCCAAGGAAGTCGCCGGAGACTTTTATGATTTCTTCCTGATTGACGACGACCATCTGGCGCTCATCATCGCGGACGTCTCCGGCAAAGGGGTAGGACCCGCCCTCTTTATGATGGTGGCGAAGAACACGCTTAAGAATTGCGCCATGACCGGGAAGCTTTCCTCGCCCGGGGAGATCCTCAGCGAGGCCAACAACAAGCTGTGCAAGGACAACGAGGCTCTGCTATTTGTCACGGTCTGGTTCGGAATACTGACCCTCTCGACCGGGCGGCTTGTGAGCGCCAACGGCGGCCACGAGTACCCCGTGCTCTACCGCAAGGAGGATGGATATACCCTCCTGAAAGACAAGCACGGCCTGGCGCTCGGCATCATGGAGGACGTCGTCTATAAAGAGACGGAGGGGATCTTGAGGAAAGGCGACGGGGTATTCGTCTACACGGACGGCGTGCCCGAGGCCACGAATGCAAATACGGAGCTTTTCGGAATTGACCGGATGGTAGAAGCCCTGAACCGTTACGCCGGGAAGCGACCGGAGGAGGTTTTAAAGGGCGTACATGCGGCGGTGGACGAGTTCGTGGGGGAGGCGCCCCAGTTCGACGACCTGACCATGCTGGGGATCATATATAACGGATGAGCGGCGGAGGGCTTCGGCCCGTGGGGACGGTCCTTTTGGACCGAGATTTTTCGTCCTGCGGGGACGGTCCTTCGGCCCGTGGG
>JAUMWM010000363.1:390-2100 GCA_030529705.1 Lachnospiraceae bacterium | reverse complement strand
ATTTGCCTACCCCCTAATCTGCATGAAGCAGAACGATGGTCTTTTATAAAGATCCTTCGCTAACGCTCAGGATGACAGTTTCCAAGAAAGGCTGCGCACATGATCTACTATCTATATATGGCCGCATGTTTCATGATTCCGAACATCATCTGGCAAATCATAAACAGAAAAAAAATGAGCGGTGATGGAAATGCACCGCTTCATTTGCTATGGTCCTATATTTTCATGGCTTACTGCGCGGGCGCTCTATTTGTCGCAAATGCCGGAACGCTCTGGGATCTCATCCACTACAGGGTAATCATAGGCGGAATCAACCTCGTGCCATTTGTAAGAGGCAGCCTTATCACCCACATTTTAAATATCGTCATGTTCATGCCGTTCGGATTCATGCTGCCGCTCATTTGGGACTATTACAGGGATATGAAGCGGACGCTGATGGCGGCATTTGCCTTCTCCTTTTTGATCGAGACGGCCCAGGTGTTCAACCACAGGCTTTCCGACGTCGCCGACCTGCTCATGAATACCCTCGGCGCGTGCGTCGGCTATATGCTTTGGACCCTTTTCAGCAGAAAGTTCCAGAAAATCGGCAAGAAGACAAAGATTTTTTCAAATGCAGAACCCGTCGTCTACATTCTGCTTGGCTTTGTCGGAGTTTTCCTGCTGTTCCATTGGAGGCTGCTGCATCGAATGACCTGCTTCTAATGAAAGAAGCAAATACAGCATTCAACATGCACCCCTTTCTACCAAGAACCAAGTATCTTTAAGGCGCGCTCGACTTGCCCCCCTGTCTACAAAGAGGCAAATATCCTTAAGGCGCATTCGACTTGCCCTCCTGTCATCCTGAGCGTAAGCGAAGGATCTTAAACATAGCACTTACTCTTCATATCACCCCGAACAAGGCCCCGACTGCACCGTCATCCAGCATCCTCGCCGTGCGGCAATTTGCATGGGACAGCATATTCTCCACCCGGGACTGTACGGCGACATCGAGAAAGCGGTCGATGTCGATCCCTCTCAGGCTGAAAAAGAAGAACGGATTCTCATCGAATTTCACCCCGATTCCATACAGGACCGCCGCCACATGCTTGCACATCATCGCCCAGTCCGGGCAGCTGCAGGAGAACTGGATCTCCTGCGGCCTCGGGAAAAGCCCGCCCTCCGAAGTGAAGATGTCCTTCAGCTCCTCGGGGAACTCCCCCTTCACCAGGGCCTCCACGCTGTCGATTCTCCGGTTGCAGCGGGAAATCACTTTCTGGCAGGCCTCTTCCGACAGCCGTCCAATCCGAATCTCCACCTTGTACGGGTTCTTTCGCCTGCCCTGCACCTTGGCTTCCACATGACCGTTCTTTATCTTAAGGTCAATGACCGTGCCGTTCCGGAGATACCGCTTGCCTCGGTCCAGCCGACTTTCATAATCTGCATAACTTTCCAGATTCCGGCACCAGGCCTGCCCCCACCAGCTCTCGCAGATTTCTCCGCGACCGCTCTTCGGCACGATGGGCTCATACTCCCTGCCCTTCGTCCTCGCCTTGGACATGCTCTGCCTGGCCTTCTCTTTCAGCATCTCGAAATCCGGCTGTTCATACACTTTCGCATCATTCCAATATCGCTTCATACTATAATCACCTCTAAATGTGGCGGTCTCCCTTGGTTTCGCTCATGTCGCCCTGCTGGCTTCGGACCGCTGGCTTCGGCTCCCGGCCTTCGGCC
>JAUMWM010000363.1:0-380 GCA_030529705.1 Lachnospiraceae bacterium | reverse complement strand
CGTCATTCCAATATCGCTTCATATTACAACCCTTTTATCTCCTCGTTCACTGTCCCTCTGCCGCCAGTTCATAAATCTCAGTTCCATGACTGTCGCCCCTGTCATCCTAAGGAACTGTTATCATAAAGGTCCTGTCATCCTGAGCGCCAGCGAAGGATCTTTTTCCCTCCGCCATTTGCATCTACTATATATGAAAGATTCTTCGCTAACGCTCAGAATGACAGATAGTGTGCTGTGCAGAGTTTTATTATCCTTGAAGTTTTCCCTCACTCCAGCCTCATCAGATCAAGCAGCGCCTCATTCGACAACTCCGTAATCCAGTTATAGCCGGATGAAGCCCCCATCAACAGCTCCGCCATCTTGCTCTTGTCCTCCAGCAA
>JAUMWM010000111.1 GCA_030529705.1 Lachnospiraceae bacterium | reverse complement strand
CATTTTTCCGTGGGTGCAGTTGGAATTAATGAAGACTAGCAAGTGGAATCATTTATTCAGGGAAGATTCTTGGGCAGATATAGTATTGGAAATAAAAGTTCGGAGCGTGTAAAATGGGTGAAGTGAGAATTTATAATACTGTATGGGGGAAAATATATGCCAACATTTTCAACAATTGAGGAAGCCAGGGAAGTTTTTAAAGAGGATCGGTTTGCGACATCCAATGGGATGCAGATTGATGAACTGGGGGAGGATTGGTGCGTCTGCAGCATGACGGTGACGGAGAATCATAGGAACGCCTATGGCGGCGTTATGGGAGGGGTCATCTTCACGCTTGCGGATTTTGCCCTGGCAGTAACTTCCAATCAGATTCACAGCTTGTCCGTGGCTTCGCAGGTCAGCATCAACTATCTGAATGCGCCGAAGGGGGAGAGGCTGATTGCCAAGTCTACATGCGTGAAAAGCGGCAGGACGACTTCTGTGATCCATGTGAACGTGAGCGATGACAAGGGACGGCTGGTTGCCCTATTTGTGGGGACTGCTTTTAAGCTCTGATGCTTAGATTGTAGCTTTAGATGATACTTTTGTCTTATCTAAGAATAGTTTTTCGCCGTTCTTTACTGTCGTACCGAACCGCTTATGGGTTAAATTGGTCAATGTACAGTTGTTTTTGATTTAGCAGTTTTCTGATACCTTGTCATCCTGAGCGAAGCGAAGGATCTTTCTACAATCTACAGCGGTTTTATGTAAAAGATCCTTCGCTTACGCTCAGGATGACAAAGCTGTATTCCAGCCGCACAGGTCGGAATAGTTACAGAATGTGCAGTAATGTCCTAGAATGTCCAGAATCTATGCATCGGCTTAAAATTCCGGCAGTCAATCCGTGGTAATGTCCAAGAATGTCCAGAATCTATTGGAAATTGTTGGAAATAGCTTGCCTGTGGATTCGAAAACAATTATAATCTTTTATGAAGCACGGCTGCGAAATGAGAAAGAGCAGTGTGCTTTCGCAACAATCTAAACAGGATAGTTCTTCGGGGCGGGGTGCAATTCCCCACCGGCGGTAAAGTCCGCGGCCACCTTTGGGTGAATGAACCGGTGACGTGCAAAGCATGAATTCCGGTACCGACAGTATAGTCTGGATGTGAGAAGAATTGAGCGGTTTTTCATGAACGCGCAATGGGCCCCGGATTTGCATAATTCGGGGCTTTTTCGATGGACTCCTGTAGTTGGGTAAAGAGGATCCTCCGATTGCCTTGCAATGTTTTTGACAAGAAAGGGTTCTGAAATAATTGCTTTAAGTTGCTGAGTTTTTCCGAATGTGTTAGACCCAAAATGCGCAACAAGCGTATTATGTAAGCGTTTTGGGGCGAGTGCAGTCGGGAAAAAGACCAGCAAGTTGAATCGCTTAGGGTTGAGGCATATATTAATGTCCCGCTTTCTATCCCTATATTCGGAAGAATTTGGGACATTAATTTTCGACCCAATCCTTATTTACGGATGGATTCTCGGAATGATAGGCGGATCGATTGAATGAAGAAAGGAGTTTATTGAAATGTCAACAGAAGTATTGAAAGCGGGAAACATGGGAGTAAACGAAAAGGCGCAGAAGAATACTGCATATAGGGTTCGGGTGATCGCCTCTGTAGGCATGCTCTCCGCCATTGCGGCAGTCCTTATGATGTTCGAGTTCCCGCTGGTCTTTATTGCTCCGTCCTTCTATAAGCTGGACTTCTCCGAAGTGCCGGTTCTGATTGGGGCTTTTGCATTTGGACCGATTGCCGGCATCGTAATTGAATTCGTCAAAATTTGTTTGAAGCTGGTCATGAAAGGAACCTTTACGTTCGGAGTCGGCGAGTTGGGAAATTTTCTGATTGGATGCTCGCTCGTTGTCCCGGCATCTGTTATTTACAGCATCAATAAAACCCGTAAGGGAGCCGTCATAGGGCTTATAACAGGAACGGTCGTGATAACAATTGCGGGAGTCCTGCTCAATGCGTATCTGCTGTTGCCGTTCTATGCCCAGTTCATGGGCGGCATAGATGCGCTGGTTGCCATCGGAACGGGGATGCATTCCGCTATCAACAGCCCGCTTACTTTTGCGCTGCTTCTGGTAGCTCCGTTTAATCTGGTCAAGGGCGTGCTTGTCTCGCTGATTACGATGCTGTTATATAAGAGGATTAGTCGCTTAATCAAGGGTGCGGGGGCATAAGAAACGCAAACGGAATATTGTTTAGTTCTTTGGGGACGGTTCTTTTGGGCGGATTTTTTCGCCCAAAAGAACCGTCCCCAACGTGTGAAAAGAATTTAATTTTTTGTTAATATATGGTATTCTATTAAAGGATAATTGGATTGAAGTATCCGCATTCGTACTTACCCACAGTATTTGATTCCTTGTCTTGCAAGGCAAGAGAAAGGGCTAAGTATTCCAACTGGACGGCCAGGCCTCGCTTTTGTCATCCTGAGCGTAAGCGAAGGATCTTACATTAAACTTTGGCTGGTCATCGCTGTCCGTGTAAGATCCTTCGCTACGCTCAGGATGACAAGATGTCAGGTGAGAGCGAAACAAGGGGAAATCGTACAGAGGGAAATTAATTCTTTTCCGATAGGGTTCCATATGAAACGAAAAAGCAAAGCACGCACCAGGCGCCGCTGCAGGCGGGATGCGCTGAAACTCCTGTTTGTCATGCTGGTCATCATCTCGGTGACGGTTGGCATCGAGCTTCTGGTAGAAAACCTTACGGTCGTGCAGAATTTGAAAATAAATAGCGAGTCGCGTCCCATGGGAGTCAGCACGGATCAGACGCCCTGCTTCTCGTGGAACATGTCCTCGAAAGTGCGGGGTCAGTCCCAGGAGTCGTACGAAATACGGGTCTATGAGGGGGAGACCGGCCAAGGACAGCCAATCTGGACCAGCGGGGTCGTAAAGAGCGGCGACTCCATGAACATTAAGCCGGACGGTTTGAAACTGGAGAAGGAGAAACGATACTCTTGGAGAGTGCTGGTCCAGCCGAGCTGGGGGTGGAAGGTGACTTCGGGAGTCGCTACATTTGTCACGGACACCGATTTTGAGGATGCGGAATGGATCATGCCGGAGCAGGATGGGGTCCATGCGTCCCTTCTCCGAAAAGAGGCGAAGGTCAGCCGGATGACCGTTGAGGAGGCTTACCTCTATATTGCGTCCATGGGGAATTACCGGGCCTATGTCGAAGGCATGGAAGTGACCGATGTGGATGGCGGCCGCACGGTGCTGGCTCCGGGCTGGACGGACTACAAGACGATGGTCAATTACCAGACTTATGACGTGACGGAGGCTTTTAGCGGGAATCTTTTTGACTCGAGGGCAACGATCGGGATAGAGTTGTCAAATGGCTGGTACGGTTCCGATTATGGTGAAAGCGCAACCGATGATGAGTCAGGAGGAAAAGGGAAGGAGCTTAGCGCAAATAACGGCGGTAGTTCCGCCGGAAATAAGTCGGAAAAGAAAGGAAAATTGCTTGCTACCGATTACGGTTATGGTGGTGGATATGCTTCCGCCTTTGGACCAGATGATGACAAGTCAGAGCTGGGGGTCATTGCGAGACTGGTTCTCCGCTACGCAAATGGCAAAACGCAGGAAGTGACAACCAATGCAAATGACTGGTATTCCTCCTGCTATTCGGATGTAAGCTTTTCCGTTCTGGAAGGGGGAACCCGTCTCAAGGTTGATGGGGGCGTATCCCGCGAAATTAAAGGCTGGCAGGATGACGGCTATACCATGCCGGTTCAAAGATGGTACGGCGTTCAGGCTGCGGAGTATTCAGGCAGGCTGGTATCCTCCAATGCGGGAGCGGCCCGCATTGCAGATGAATATGGGCGGAGTCCCGTATCCGCTTATAAATATGACGAGACGGAGAATCTTTCCGCTGCGGATGCCGGGAATACTTATGGGGAAGTTGTAAAGCAGGTGGCCGACCTGAAGAAAAAGATCCGCCTGAGTATCGGAGAGAGGCTTATCCTGGATTACGGGAGATATGCATCCGGGCAGGTGGATCTCACGGTGAGCGGCACGGCCGGAATCGAGCTGAGCCTCACTTATGCCAAATGGCTCAATGACGGCCACACGAATGTCAATTCGGCGGACGGCAGCGGCGGCGTGCTGGGCAGCATAGGGACAAATGGTGCCGTGACATATACCTATCGCCTCTCGGGGGATGGCGAGGAGAGGTTCTTCCCCACCGAGACCTATGAAGGCTATCGCTATGTGGAAATTATGGCGGATGGGTTCGTGACCGTCCACTCCGCCATCGGGCGGGTATTTACGAGCGTCGGGAAACAGACGGGAAGCATAACGACATCGAATGAAGATTTGAACCGTCTAGTCTCAGATATCACGTGGAACCAGATTGCAAATAGCGTCTCCGTCCCGAACCGTGACGTGAGTCGGGGCGGGAGAGAAGGGGATTTGGCATTTGCCCAAGTCCTTGCCGTGTCGAATCTCTACAATATGGATTCCATCCCGTTCTATAAAAACCTGAATGAGATTATGCAGGCGTATGCCGCCGCCACCGAAGGCATGTACGGGACGACGGGTCCGGTCTCTACGGAGGAAAGCACGAGGAATGGCGCCGGCTCGTCCGATGCCGGAATCCTGATTCCGTGGCAGCTTTACCAGCAGACGGGAGACCCGGATATCTTGGAGGCTCATTTTAACGACATGGTCATGTACACGAACAGGCTGTTTTCGGAGAGCTACAGCATGCCGCTTTCGGGCGATCCGATGGCTCTTGTCGGAACGTCAGGCAACTGCATGGGGGAGATCTATCGGCTTTATTGCACGCTGATCATGCAGCTATCTTCCGATTTCACGGGCAGGGCGGACTATGCGGCGGCTTATGAGGAGAAGTTCGTCCAGCTCAAGGAAGAATTCATGAATAAGTATCTCGATGAGGATGGGAATCTGCTTTCTTCATCGGCTGACGGCGTTGTCTCTTATGCGGACGGGACGCCGGTAGCTGACAATTCGCAGACGGCGCTTCTCTGGGCGCTAAAGCTCAGCCTCTATCGGGATTACAACCAGCAGTCAAATATGCTGGCAAATCTCGTTGCAAATATCCGGAATCCGGGAGGCCAGCTTCGGTCCGGCAATCCGGAGAAGTCGCTTAGCGTGGGGCTTTTCGGGATCAACATCGCCCTCCCTGTCCTGAGCGACGAGGGTTATTCGGATGTGGCTTACGGGGTCCTCCTACAGGAGGAGTACCCATCATGGATTTATAATACGCGGAGCGGCGGGAGAGGGTCCTACCTTGATGGGAACGCTGCCGACTCGGTCAGTGAATGGCTGTACCGCTATATGGCGGGGATTACGCAGGATGCCTATGAACCAGGCTTTGGGAAGATTGTCCTGCAGCCGACCGTGGATACGGCCGGCGGCGTCACGAAGGCCGCCGCCACTTACGATTCCCCGGCGGGGTTGATAGCTTCCGGATGGGAGGCCGCGGGCGGCAAGATGAGGATTTATACCTGCGAGGTTCCCGCAAATGCAACGGCAAAGCTCTATCTGCCCATCAGCCAGAGGCAGGCCGCTTCCATGAAGAGGCCGAAGGGGGCGGAGTATTCCGGGATGGAGACGCATAATGGGCAGCTTAGCGCATCTTATGAGTTGACATCCGGGAAATATAAGTTTAAGATTCCTAAAGAGTGAGAGGGGAGAACCCTTTCGCTGCATTCAGGAAAAAATGAAGGACAGTGGAAGCTGAGCGGCCACTGATTAAATGATTACGGACAAGGGCGTTCGAGACGGATAGTTTCGTGCGCTCTTTTTTACGTAAATGCAATGTATAGGAGGCGGTTTCGACCCGCGGGGACGGTCCTTTTGGACCAAAATTTTTCGACCTGTGGGGACGGTCCTTTTGGGTCAAAATTTTTTGACCCAAAAGGACCGTCCCCCAGGGCCGAAAACCGCCTCCGGAAAGGGAAATAGATATGAGCCACAACACAGTGAAAGATATTGTCAACATGGTCAGGGATGAAGATGTCGCCTTCATCCGCCTGCAGTTCACGGACATTTTCGGAACCTTGAAAAATGTCGCGATTACCCCATCCCAGCTCCTTCGGGCGCTCAGCGGAAAAGTCATGTTCGACGGATCGGCGATAGAGGGATTTGTCCGTATCGATGAATCGGACATGTTCCTGGTGCCGGATTTGGATACATTTGCAATCTTCCCATGGAGGCCGCAGCGAGGGAAAGTCGCGCGCATGATCTGCGACGTGTACAAGACGGACAAGACGCCGTTCGAGGGGGATCCGCGATTTGTCTTAAAGAAAGCAATCGCGGAGGCGGAAAAGGACGGGTATACCCTGAATGTCGGGACGGAGTGCGAGTTCTTCCTTTTCAGGACGGATGACGAGGCCAAACCGACGACCGAGACAAATGAGCAGGCCGGCTATTTCGACTTAGGCCCGGTCGATTTTGGGGAAAATGCCCGGCGGGATATCGTGCTAACGCTGGAGGAGATGGGATTTGAAATCGAGACCAGCCATCATGAGGGGGCGCCCGCCCAGCATGAAATCGATTTCCACTACGATGAGGCGCTGAAGACGGCCGACAACATTATGACCTTTAAGCTGGCCGTCCGCACAATCGCCCGGCAGCACGGGCTGCACGCCACGTTCATGCCGAAGCCGAGGGCGGGCGTGGACGGATCCGGCATGCATCTGAATTTCTCCCTCCACGATAAGCGGGACGGCAGGAATCTTTTTGCAAATGGCGCGAACCTCGGAAGCATCTCTGAGGAAACCATGTACTTTATCGGCGGGATCATGCAGCATATCAAGGGGATGAGCGCGATCTTAAATCCGATTGTCAATTCCTACAAGAGGCTGATTCCGGGCTACGAGGCTCCGGTCTACATCTCCTGGGGGGCGCAGAATCGGACGCCGCTCATCCGGATTCCGTATGCGGAGGCGGATGAAGGGCTGCGCATAGAGCTGAGGAGCCCCGATCCTGCCGCAAATCCGTACCTTGCCCTCGCCGCTTGTCTGATGGCGGGCCTTGACGGCATCCGGAATAAGATTATGCCTCCGGAACCGATTACCGGGAACGTTGCGAAGATGACGGACGAGGAGCGGGCGGTCCTGGGCATCGGCCAGCTTCCCGGAACCTTGATCGAGGCGATTGGGGAATTCGAGAGGGATGCATTTGTCCGGGAGGTTCTGGGAGAGCATATTTCAGTAAGGTATATAGAAGCCGGAAAGCGGGAGTGGGATCAGTATTCCGCCCAGGTGACGGAATGGGAGATTGCGCAGTATTTGAATAAGCTCTGATTAGGCCGGAGGATATTTAAGTGGTTAACATAATTGTGGTTTTTCGTAAGATAGAGGACGCAAGGAACATCCGGAAAGTTCTGGTGCGGAATGGTTTTACGGTAACCGCTGTATGCAGCACCGGCCTTGCGGCGATTGAGTTGTTCGATGATTTTAAAAATGGGATCGTCGTGTGCGGTTATCAGATGACAGATATGCCGTACACGGAGATTTATGATAACCTGCCGGAGGATTTCCAGATGCTTCTCATGGCCAGGGAGTCGGTCCTGCCCATGCTGAGGGAGAACGATATCGTATGCCTGCCCATGCCGGCAAGGGTTAGGGATTTGGTTGAGACGGTCTCCATGATGCAGCGGGCGATTGAGGCGAATATCCGGAAGAAGCGGTCCGGCGCCAAGTCCCGGTCAAATGAGGATAAGGCGACGATTGAGGATGCGAAGAGGCTGCTCATGGAGCGGAATAACATGACGGAACCGGAGGCCCACCGTTACTTGCAGAAGACTGCCATGGATACGGCGACGTCCATGGCCGAGACGGCGGGGATGGTGCTGGACCTGTTCTCGAGGTGAGGATGAGCCCGCGGGGACGGTCCTTTTGGGCCGAGATGAGCCCGCGGGCTCATCATGGCGAAATGCGGCAGATTGAAATTAGGACTGCTATATTTGCGGCAA
>JAUMWM010000110.1 GCA_030529705.1 Lachnospiraceae bacterium | reverse complement strand
TTTGACCCAAAAGGACCGTCCCCGCGGGCCGAACCCATGGATCGAACCCGCGAACCGAAAATGGACCGAAAATTATTTTTTATTTTGAAAAATAAGTGTTGACAGAGCAAAAGTCGGAGAGTATATTATGTTTTAGATGTTAGCACTCCAATACACTGAGTGCTAACAAGACTAAGAGGAAAGGAGATCGGGATATGGAACTGTCCGATAGGAAACGGAAAATCCTAAACGCCATTATTCGCAACTATCTTGAGACCGGCGAGCCTGTCGGTTCAAGGACGATTTCCAGATACACGGATCTCCATCTTAGTTCCGCCACGATTCGCAACGAGATGTCGGATCTCGAAGAGATGGGGTATATCATCCAGCCGCACACGTCTGCCGGACGGATTCCTTCCGACAGGGGCTACAGGTTGTATGTCAACGCGCTTGTGGAAGAGCAGACGTCACAGGTGGCGGCCATGAACAGCCTTATGATTTACAAGACGAACCGAATGGAGGAAATCCTGAAACAGGTTGTAAGGCTGCTCGCTTCGAGGACGAATTACACAACGATGATTTCGGCTCCCTCCTACAAGGGCAACAAGGTGAAGTTCATCCAGCTTAGCAGGCTGAGTTCAAAACAGCTTTTGGACGTGGTCGTGATAGAAGGCAACATCGTAAAGAACCACATCATAGACCTGGATGAGGAAATAAACGAGGAGCAGGTATTAAAACTCAACCTTCTGCTGAACACCAGATTGAACGGCCTTACGCTGGCGGATATCAATCTTGGCCTTATCTCCAATATAAAGGAAGAGGCGGGAAGTCATGTGCAGGTCGTGAACGATGTTCTCGATACGATTGCCGAGGTCATAAGGGCTGAAACCGATGAGAATATGGAAATTTACACCAGTGGTGCAAATAACATATTCCGCTATCCGGAGCTTTCCGACAAGTCGAGAGCCAGTCAGCTCATCACCACATTGGAGGAAAAAAGCCTTCTTGCTGATTTTATCAAGGATAATGACATGGAGGAGGCTCTGCCCGGAACCGGCATTAAGGTATATATCGGGGAGGAAGGTCCGGTCGAGTCCATGAAGGACTGCAGCGTAGTGACTGCGACCTATGATATGGGCGATGGCTTACAGGGAACGATTGGAATCATCGGTCCGAAGCGTATGGATTATGAGAAAGTCATGCATAATCTGAAAACGGTGAAGGAGTCCCTGAATAAATATTTCAGAAATCAGAAGATGGTTTCCGATACGGACGGGGACGAGGTCCTAGCCTCGGGACCGGGGGGCGAGACGTAGTGCAAGGGATTGTTAAATATGGGAGAGCGTGTGAAGGACGGATGGCATAATTGCTTATTTGTAAATGCTTGGCCTCCCTATGTGATTTAAGAGAGTTAGCGAAAAATCCTTATTTTAAGCGCATTTCTTAGGTTAAAGATCCTTCGCTTACGCTCAGGATGACAAGAATCCAGAAGACCTACTTGGCAGTTACGCTGATTTATATGGAGGAACTTTAAGTGGATACGGAAGAAAAGAAATCTTCGGAAGAAATGGAAGAAGCCGTCAGAAAGGCTGTAGCCGATGCGCATGAACGCTCTGCCGAGAGCATAAATGATGCCGATTGTGACGGACAGGAGGCAGTCGCTGACCAGGCCGAAGGACAGGCGGCCGATATAAATGCCGAAGCCGGTCAGGGCGCGAATGCCGAAACGGAATCAGGCGAGGATGCCGCAAGGGAATCCGAAGATGGAACCGATGCGGAAGACGCCGCAGAGGCTGAGGGCGGTCAGGAAGACGGAGCCGAAGAGGGAAAGGAATCGGATAAGATGGATATCTTCGGCAGGAGAAGCAAGATTGAGCTTGAAAAGAAGGAAGAGCAAATCAAGAAACTGTCGGATCAGTTCATGAGGCTGATGGCGGAATTTGACAACTTCAGGAAGCGTACCGAGAAGGAAAAGTCCGGAATGTACGCCATGGGCGCAAAAGATGTCATCGAAAAGATTCTCCCGGTCCTTGACAACTTTGAGAGAGGGCTTGCCCTTGTGGGGGAGGAGAATAAGGACGATCCGTTTGCAGCGGGCATGGAGAAGATATATAAGCAATTCGTGACGGTTCTCACCGATTTGGGGGTTACGCCGATTGACGCGGCGGGGAAGGAATTTGACCCGAACCTCCACAATGCGGTTATGCATGTTGATGATGACAGCGTCGGCGACAACATTGTGGTGGAAGAGCTGCAGAAAGGCTACATGTACAAGGATTCCGTGGTGCGCCATTCCATGGTGAAAGTTGCAAACTGAGCATTACGAAGGATTTTTTAGGTACAAAATGGAAAATATCGCATGAGAAGGAACGTCCTCGTTTAAGCGAATCGCACGAGAAGGAACATCCCCATTCTGTGAAGACCTATTTTATGCAGCTCAGGCTTTGAACTTAAAGCGTTTGGCGAGGGAGATGCCGACGCATGATGGAAGCCGGCAGATTTACAAAATGATTCACATCCCGTAGAGGGAATGAATATAGAACAAAACTTCCAGAGAAGATTATTATGTTGTGAGGCATATGCGGAAGTTTGGTTGAATACGAAGATTGAATAGATACATCTTAGGAGGATTGATTATGGGTAAGATAATTGGTATTGACCTTGGTACGACAAATAGCTGCGTAGCCGTTATGGAAGGCGGCCAGCCGGTCGTTATTGCAAATGCAGAAGGCTCCAGGACGACGCCGTCCGTCGTTGCCATGACGAAGTCGGGCGAGAGGCTGGTAGGCGAGCCGGCGAAGCGCCAGGCTGTTACAAATGCAGACAACACGATCGCTTCCATCAAGAGGAAGATGGGTACAAACGAAAAAGTTACAATGGGCGGAAAGACCTACACGCCGCAGGAAATCTCCGCGATGGTCCTTCAGAAGCTGAAGGCTGATGCAGAAAACTATCTTGGCGAGTCCGTTACGGAAGCCGTCATCACGGTTCCGGCATACTTCAACGACGCACAGCGCCAGGCAACGAAAGATGCCGGTAAGATTGCAGGCCTTGAAGTAAAGCGTATCATCAACGAGCCGACGGCCGCTGCATTAGCTTACGGCCTTGACAACGAGTCTGACCAGAAGATTATGGTTTACGACCTTGGCGGCGGTACATTCGACGTATCCATCATCGAAATCGGCGATGGCGTCATCGAAGTTCTCGCTGTAAACGGCGACTCCAGGCTTGGCGGCGATGATTTTGACAATGCAATCACGGAGTATATGCTCTCTGAATTCAAGAAAAAGGAAGGCGTGGATCTCTCGAATGACAAGATGGCTCTCCAGAGATTGAAAGAGGCCGCCGAGAAAGCGAAGAAGGAACTGTCTTCCTCCACGACGACGAATATCAACCTTCCGTTCATCACGGCTACATCGGAAGGCCCCAAGCATTTTGACATGGACCTTACAAGGGCGAAATTCGATGAGCTGACAAGAAGCCTGGTTGAGAGGACGGCTATTCCGGTACAGAAAGCCCTTCAGGATGCGGGCCTTACGTCATCCGAGCTCACGAAGGTTCTTCTGGTTGGCGGATCCACACGTATCCCGGCAGTTCAGGACAAGGTAAAGGCCCTCACAGGGAAGGAGCCGAGCAAGAACCTCAACCCGGACGAGTGCGTCGCAGTCGGAGCTTCCATCCAGGGCGGCAAGCTTTCCGGTGACAAGGGCGCCGGCGACATTCTCCTTCTGGACGTCACTCCGCTTTCGCTTTCCATCGAGACGGAGGGCGGCGTTGCGACGAGGCTGATCGAGAGAAATACGACGATTCCGACAAAGAAGAGCCAGGTGTTCTCCACGGCTGCTGACAACCAGACGGCTGTTGACATCAATGTCCTTCAGGGCGAGAGGCAATTTGCCGCTGACAATAAGTCCCTCGGCCAGTTCAGGCTCGATGGCATCCCGCCGGCAAGGCGCGGCGTGCCGCAGATCGAGGTTACATTTGACATCGATGCAAACGGCATCGTGAATGTTTCCGCCAAGGATCTCGGAACCGGCAAGGAGCAGCACATCACGATTACCGCTTCCTCCAACATGTCGGATGCGGATATCGACAAGGCTGTCAAGGAAGCCGCCGCTTTCGAGGCTCAGGACAAGAAGCGCAAGGAAGGCGTCGATGCGAAGAACGAAGCCGAGTCCATGCTCTTCCAGGTAGAGAGCGCGATGAATGACGCGGGCGACAAGCTTGAGGCCGGTGACAAGGCTGAGGTGCAGGCAGACCTCGATGCCCTCAAGGCAGTCACCGAAAAGTATAAGAACAACAATAATCTTGGCGATTCCGAGATTGCAGAGATCAAGGCGGCCAAGGACAAGATGATGAACTCGGCACAGAAGCTTTTCGCTAAGATGTATGAGCAGACCCAGCAGGCAGGTCCGGGCCCGCAGGGCGGCGGATACAATGCCGGCGGCCAGGGCGGAGATGACGATGTCGTCGATGCGGATTACACGGAAGTATAATAGTATAGCGCACTTAAAGAAAAGGCTCCCACCTCGGAGTGGGAGCCTTTTCTTTCTATGTTAGTTATTGTTCACGCTTCTGCTTAGCAATTGCCTGTGTTTGTGAAAAAGTGGACGTCATCCTGAGCGTACCGGATGTGTGAACAGTATCCTGTGTTATTCATGTAAGCCGCATTCCGGCTTGAGAGGAAGGGTAGAGGTCGGTGCAGCCTCCCTCTGCCCCATTATAGTGTTAAGGGGAGAGAGTCTTTATGGCGGATAAGAGAGATTACTATGAGGTTCTGGGCGTCAGCAAAAATGCCGATGATGCCGAACTCAAAAAAGCATATCGCAAACTGGCGAAAAAGTACCATCCGGATGTGAATCCGAGCGAAGAAGCTGCTGAGAAATTCAAAGAGGCATCCGAGGCGTATTCCGTCCTGTCCGATCCTGACAAGAGGAGCAAATATGACCAGTTCGGCTTTGCGGCATTTGAGCAGGGCGGCGGATACGGCTTTGACTTTAACAGTTTCACGGGCGGGGATATTTTCAGCGATCTTTTTGGAGATCTTTTCGGAGGCGGAGGCAGGACCAGGTCCCGTTCTGCGAACGATCCGATGCGGGGCGCAAATGTCCGGACGGCCATTTCCATCAGCTTCGAGGAGGCTGTATTTGGCTGCGAAAAGGAACTGGAAATTAACTACCGCGAAGAATGCTCTACCTGTCATGGGACGGGCGCCAAGGCCGGCACCTCTCCGGAAACATGTTCGAGATGCCGGGGTACGGGCCGCATCGTCCAGACTCAGCAGTCTATATTCGGCATGATGCAGACGGAAGCGATGTGTCCGGAATGCCGGGGCGAGGGCAAGATTATCCGAGAGAAGTGCCCGGATTGCCGCGGAACCGGCTATATCATGAAGAAAATTAAGATTAAGGTCCAGATTCCTCCGGGAATTGATAATGGCATGTCCGTGCGCGTCCGGGAAAAGGGCGAGCCGGGCGTTAACGGCGGACCCAGGGGAGATCTTCTGGTCGAGACCCGCGTATCCAGGCACCCGATTTTCCAGAGAAACGATACGGATCTGTACTCTACCGTTCCGATTTCTTTCACAAAGGCCGCTCTCGGCGGAAAAATTCGCGTCAAGACGATTGACGGCGAGGTGGAATATGACGTCAAGGCGGGGACGCAGACGGATACAAGAATCCGCCTGAAAGGAAAGGGCGTCCCATCCCTCCAGAATTCGAACAGGCGAGGCGACCATTATGTGACGCTTGTGGTACAGGTGCCGACAAGGCTGAACAAGGCGCAGAAGGAAGCTCTGAGAAGTTATGCGGAGGCTTGCGGGGAGACCTGACAGGCTGCATGAATTGCCAAACGATGACGACGAAGCAATAGCGAAAAAGACAGGTGGTTATTGCGGCAGAACTTATGAAATGTTTTGCAGGCATTGTCAACCGACGACAACGAAGCGATAGCGAAAAAGACAGGTGCTTATTGCGACAGAACTTATGAAATGCTGTACAAGGTTTCGGCTCTTTTTGACGGTTTTTTTGGATCGAAGGCTTTCGGCTCAAAAGGATAGTCAAAAAGAGCCGAAAATGAATGTTTGGAGGAACGGACATGGAATGGACCAAATATACGATTAACACCACGGAGGCGGCGGAAGAACTGGTATGCGATATGCTGAACGGCCTGGGGATAACCGGGATAGAAATCGAGGACAAAGTCCCCGTGCTGCCGGAAGAGAACGGGGGCTATTTCGGCGATGTGGTGCCGGACCTGGGCTACAACGACCATAAAGCCAGGGTGTCCTTCTATGTGGAGGTTTCCGATGAGGGAATGGATGAGGACGTGCTGCTCCAAAATGTCATAAAGGGCTTGCTGGAACTGGGGCAGTATGCGGATGTCGGGGAAGGTTCAATTGAAATTGGTACGACTGCGGAGGAAGACTGGATTAATAACTGGAAACAGTATTTCCACCAGTTCACGATAGATGATATCCGAATCGTCCCCTCCTGGGAGGAGCTGCCGGAGGTCAAAGAGGAGGAACTGGTCCTCCACATAGATCCGGGCATGGCTTTCGGGACCGGGAAACATGAATCCACCCAGCTGGCCATTCGGGGGATCCGCAAATACATTCGGCCGGGCATGCGCATGCTGGATATCGGAACCGGCAGCGGCATTCTTGGAATCATTGCGGTAAAGAGCGGCGCGGAGTATGTATTTGGAACGGACCTGGATGAGAACGTCCTGCCGGCTATAGCGGAGAATCTGGAGAAGAACGAGGTCGGCGCGGAGGCATTTGAATATTGTATCGGCGATATAACGGTTGATCCGGAAGTGCAGGAGATGGCCGGCTCAGATTACGATATTGTTGTGGCAAATATCATCGCCGAGATTCTTGCGGGCATCACGCCGGAGATTCCCCGGCGCCTTAAGAAAGGCGGCATTTATATTACGTCCGGCATTTTGCAGACGCACGCCCAGGTTGTGCGGGATGCGATGGCCGAGGCGGGATTTACTATCGTCGAGGAGATTCCGATGGGCGAGTGGGAGAGCATTGTGGCGCAGTTGTGAAATTAGGATTGAGTCATACATTATGAGCGCAAGCGAAGGATCTTTTACATAAAGCATCTGTTTTTGTTGAAAGATCCTTCGCTACGCTCAGGATGACATCCAATATCACAGAAACAGACGATTTTGGTGTGGAAGGGTGAACAGTAACGAGGGAACGTCCCCGAGCTGCGATGTTCTGCTTTGTGCAGATAAGGAGCAATTATTTCATGTACCGTTTTTTTATAGATTCGAATCAGATAGAAGGCGGAGTCCTGACCGTGACAGGAGATGATGTCAACCACATCAGAAACGTCCTCCGCATGAAAATAGGGGAGGACATAGAGGCGGTCGATGAAAATGGTAAGGTCGCTACCTGCCGCATAAATGAGCTGCTCTCAGACCGCATCCTTGCTGACGTGCTTTTTGTGGAGGATGACGGGGCTGAACTTCCAAACAGGATCACGCTTTATATGGGGCTGCCTAAGCAGGATAAGATGGAACTGGTCATCCAGAAAGCCGTGGAACTCGGGGCCAGCCGGATCGTACCCGTCAGGATGAAGAGGTGCGTCATGCGCCTTGATGAGAAAAAGGCGGCATCGCGGGTGAAAAGATGGCAGGGCATTGCCGAGGCTGCCGCAAAACAGGCGAAGCGGGGCATCATACCGGAGGTTTCGCAGGTCATCGGATTCGGGGAAGCGATGGATGAGGCGAGGGGCTGCAGCCATATACTGTTTCCGTATGAGTGCGCGGAAGATATTGGAAAGACAAGGCGCTTTCTGACCGAAATTGAACCCGGGCAGTCCGTGGCGGTGTTCATAGGCCCGGAGGGAGGCTTTGACCCTTCGGAGGTTGCCAAGGCGAAAGATGCGGGCGCGCATATTATCACGCTCGGAAGGCGCATATTAAGGACGGAGACGGCCGCCATAACGGCGATGTCCATCCTGATGTTCGCCCTTGAGAGGGGATGAGCGGCTTCGGCCCGTGGGTTTCGGTCCGTGGG
>JAUMWM010000362.1 GCA_030529705.1 Lachnospiraceae bacterium | reverse complement strand
CCATAATCAGCTCACCCATCTCAATCTTCTTTATCCTGCCGGTCACGCTCACATACGCGCCGCCGGTTTTTTTCTCATCAGGCCGGAAATATGTCACGGTCACTTCCTGTTTTCCGTCAATTGCCGCCACAAGTTTCCTGTTCATATCGTCAAATGACTCCCCGGCAAGCTCCGCCTTATCGTAGGTCAGCCTTGCCGCTTCATCCACGACATCATCATAACCTGTCAATGCCGCAAACGGCGCAAACTGCGCCGCGCGTTTTAGCATTTCCATAGGCGGATGCTTTTGGGAAACATGGTGGGGGAGATTGACGATATCTTCATATGGCCAGGAATGAGAATTCCTTTTTTCAACCATTCGTTGCACCTTCTTTGCATTATAACCACTCAGTATGTCGATAAAACACCTGTCATCCCGAGCGTAAGCGAAGGATTTTAAAATAAAACATACGTAAACACAACATGAAAGATAAAGATTCTTCGCTTACGCTCAGAATGACAAGGGGGTACTGAGTAGTTACATTTCATTTTGCAATGTGCCAGATTTGCGAAGCCCCGACATGGGGGGTTACTCCCGATGACCTCCCCTCTGTCGGTTGCGGTCACGGCCGGTCGCACCCTCCCGGAAGTTCACCCCTTTCAGGATCGCGTTCTTCCCGAATTTGTTCTTTATCAAAAGCTCGGCCTTCTGAGCTGCTTTCTCTTTTTCCAGTTCTTTTTCTTTCCGCTCTGCTTCCTTATAATCTGTGAAGAGGTCCATCTGCTCAAACAAATGTTCATTTGCCTTCTCCTCTGGCAGGACATGATTTACCGCTAACGTAATTCTCCTTACCAGAAGACTGCGGTCCACCGTCCGGTCGAAAATCTCCAAAGCCGCCCCTACAATCATTTTCCCCGATGAAGTCAGCCTTTCAAGATTCTGCGATCCGTGAGCCGGCTTCGGTGCCCGCCTACCGTACCAGTCCTTTATCACCTCACCGGTATAGCCCGCTGACTGCCCCGCCATCGGCTCATAGTTAACGGTCAGTACAATCTGGTCTGTGACCATCCGCTTCTCCACCAGACCCAGGGCCGCCGTATCGGCCATCTCGTGAACAATGATTCGAGCCTTCTCAAAACTATACGGCTCCATCAGCACCTGACCGGACGAGAAACTCCGGTCTTCCGGCACATATTTTTTCACCATGTCTATCGTGCACGGCTCCCAGCCCCATGCGTGATCGATGAGCAGTTCCGCGTTCACGCCGAACATCTTATACAGAATGTCCTCATTTTCTATGCTGCATCTGGCCACATCCCCCATCGTATACATCGCGGCGGATTCCAGCCTTTTCGCAATGCCCTTTCCCACCCGCCAGAAATCCCGGATCGGCCGGTGATCCCAGAGCTGCCTCCTGTAACTCATTTCATCAAGTTCCGCGATCCGCACGCCGTCCGCGTCTTCCTCCGCCTTTTTCGCCATAATATCCATGGCGATCTTGGCCAGATACATATTTGTCCCGATTCCGGCAGTTGCGGTGATTCCCGTCTCCGATAATACTTCCCTTATCATTTTCACAGCCAGTTCATGGGCCGTGAGGCCATACGTATGCAGGTAATTTGTCGCATCGATGAATACTTCATCTATGGAGTAGGCAAATATATCCTCCGGAGCGATGTAGCGAAGGTAAACCTGATAAATGCGCGAGCTGTACTCCATGTACAGATTCATTCTGGGCCTTGCCGCAATGTAGGACAGCTTCAAAGAAGGGTTCCCGTTCAGTTCCCTGATATTGTTCGATTCTCCCGTAAACGCGCCGGCCCGTCCGAGCCTTGCGCGGTTTACTTCCCCGACTTTCTGTACCACCTCGAAGAGCCTCGCCCGGCCCGGAATGCCGAAGGATTTCAGGGAAGGGGAGACGGCAAGACAGATTGTTTTTTCCGTCCTCGACACATCCGCCACGACGAGGTTAGTCGTCAACGGATCAAGGCCGCGTTCCCGGGCTTCCACCGAGGCATAGAAAGATTTTAAATCGATGCTGATATATTGTCTCAAAATGCCCCCTTTCCGTCTGAATCCAATCCTGCAGCAAAGCACATGCCCTTTGTAAAAGATCCTTCGCTAACGCTCAGGATGACAAACCTT
>JAUMWM010000361.1 GCA_030529705.1 Lachnospiraceae bacterium | reverse complement strand
TGCCTGTCATCCCGAGCGTTACCTGCCTGTCATCCTGAGCGTAAGCGAAGGAACTTTTACCTTCTGTAGCGGTTTTGTGAAAAAAGATCCTTCGCTGCGCTCAGGATGACACCCGCAGCCCTTTATAATAGCGGCGCGATCATTCTCATCACCCTGCCGACCGCCTTGGTAAGCAGCTTCTCCGACTTTACATCCTCCATCGTCACTCGATGGCACTTCTCCCTCGTTGCAAGGAAGTCCCATTCGATCTCCGAGATGCACGGCACGTCATACAGGAACGTCCCGCACTCGAAATGATGGGAGAGGCTGCGGTAATCCAGGTTGATTGTACCAACCGTGGCCTTGCAGTCATCCGAAACAAATATCTTCGCATGCACGAATCCCGGCGTATAGATATAAATTTTGACTCCGGCCTCAATCAGCCTGCCAAAATAGGACTTCGCCAGCATATAGACCATCTTCTTGTCGGGGATTCCCGGCAAAATCAACTGGACGTCGATTCCTTTCTTCGCCGCAACCACAAGGGCCGTCGTCAGCTCGTCATCCAGAATCAGGTAGGGCGTCATGATATGCACGTACTGCTTTGCGCGGTACAGGAAATCCATGTAGACGTTTTCACCGACTTTCTCGTCATCGAGCGGATTGTCCGCATAGGGCATGACATAGCCCCGGACGGGCTTGCCGCAGCTATCCCGGTTCTCGAAGACGGGGTTGACATTTGCAGCCGCCGCAGACACATCTATTTTCATCTGCATTTCGGAATCAGGCGATATCTCTTCCATCTGCCCGGCCAATTCCGCGACCTCGCCTTCGGGCAAATTCTCCGTATCCGTAGCTTTAAGCGGCAGATTTTCTTCAGCCGGAGAATCCATTTGCCCGAAATCATCAGCTTCCGCAGGCGGCATATTTTCGTTTGCCTCCGGCGCGAGGGTATGCCGCGTCATAAACCGGACGCCTTCATTTGGCAAATAATCCCTGATCCACATTTCAAGGAACATCACCGTGAAGCTGTCTACCGCCGGTCCCTCAATCCTCACGGCCGTATCCTTCCAGTGTCCGTATACTTCCTTCGCATTGATATACTCATCCGCAAGGTTTACGCCGCCGTTGTAGGCAACTTTTCCGTCAATGACCAGGATCTTCCGATGGTCGCGGTTATTGTAGGCCGTCGTCAGGAACGGCGTCATCGGTGCGAACATCTGGCACCTGATGCCGAGCGCCTGCAGCCGCTTCGGATAATCATGGGGCAGGGTGGAAAACTCGCACGTCCCGTCATACATGACGCGGACGTCAACGCCCTTGGCCGCTTTCCTGGCTAAGATGTCGAGAATTTGCCCCCACATTTTCCCCTCGGCGATAATAAAGTATTCAGCAAAAATGAACTTTTCGGCTTTTTCGAGGTCTTCCAGCATGGATTTCCATTTGTATTCGCCAAGTTCGAAGAAATCCACCTTCGTGCCGTCATAGACGGGGAAGTTGCCGGTGGTGTCTACGTATTTGCAGAGAGCCGCGACGTCCGGAGCCTTCTCTTCCAGCTCGCGCATAACCCGCATGTCCGTCGGAAGCAGGGTCCTGTCCCTGTCCTGCCGCTCCAAAAACGTCTTTCTCAGCTTCAGACTGCCCGGATCGATGCGGGTGTAGATATAGAACAGGCAGCCGATGATTGGCAGGACGCAGATTACCAGGAACCAGGTGTTCTTGGCGGTCGAGCCCATTTTGTTGTTGAAAAGTTCTACCATGACGGCGATTTGAAGAAGGGCTACCAATCCGACAAATTGCGGCAGCCATTCCGCAAATTGCAGCACCATGTTCACTACCGCCAGCACGCCGACCACGAACAGGAGCAGGATGACGCCCGTCCGGCTGAAGATGATGCGCAGGAGGCCTTGCTTTCCTTTGTCAAGGAGCCTCATCTCTTTTCTTTCCTCAGTCTGCATCTTAAATTTTCTCCTCCTTTAGGTACTTTTCTCGGATTCAGGTGCCTTTGCAAAAAGAAAGAGGAGCTCTTGGCTCCCCATTTCCAGGATGGCTTTCATTGTAAACGATAGATGGCGGTTTGTCTAGGCTATTTCGTGAAATTCGGCCCGCGGGGACGGTCCTTTTGGGTCAAAATTTTTCGGCCCGCGGGG
>JAUMWM010000360.1 GCA_030529705.1 Lachnospiraceae bacterium | reverse complement strand
TGGGGACGGTTCTATTTGACCAAAGGTTTTCGGCTCGCGGGGACGGTCCTTTTGGGCCAAAATTTTTTGGTCCAAAAGGACCGTCCCCAAGAGCCGAACTCAAGCACTGAAAATGGGACAATATCCAGAATGAGGAGACACCAACATGGAACGATTCTTAGGCTTTGACCTCGGAGATGCGGAGAGCGCAGTCTCCTATTTGAAAAAAGACGGGATGAAAACCCCGGAAGTCATCCCCGTGCGGGATGCGAAAAGTTTCATCACCGCATATGCCCGCATGCAGGACGGGACGCTCCTCATAGGGGAGGAGGCCTGTTATGCGCCCGATGCGGCGGAGAGGAAAATCCGGTTTAAAAGCCGTTTTTTGAAGGATTCGGATGTCGACCGGGATATCAAGAGTTTTGCCGCCGGGGTCCTGGGCGAGCTATATACGAACGGGGACCTTGTCCAGGGGGAGGATTGTTGCTTCTACGTGGGCTGCCCTGCCGGCTGGGATAAAAATGACAGGGAGCGGTACCGCATGATATTTGAAAAGACAGGATATCCGCCGGCGAAGATCGTTTCCGAGTCGAGGGCGGCACTGGTGAGCGCCTGCAGGTCGAAGCATTTGCAAGTGGGCTATGACATCCTTGCCCATCCGGTCCTCGTCGTCGATATCGGATCTTCCACGACCGATTTTGCCTATATTGCAGGCGGTAGGGAGGTCGAGCTCCTGACGGGCGGGGAAGTGTTCCTCGGCGGCGGCGTCATGGACGAGATCCTGCTGGAGGAATCCGTGGCGGCATCGCCGGCGCAGAGGAAGATCCGGGAGGCTTTTACCCAGAGCGATGCTTGGAGGAGTTACTGCGAATTTGCGTCAAGGAGGCTGAAGGAAAAGTATTTCTCCGACGAGGAGTACTGGAAGACGCATGCCTGCACGCAGACTGTGCAGATCGTTTATGACCGGCCGGTCCGGCTCGTGCTTCGGATGGACGAAAAGATTGCGGACAAGCTTCTCAATAAAAGGGTGAAAAGCCTGGACGGGAAATCGTTCCGGGAGGTGTTTCTCGAGAGCCTGCGGGATACGCGCAAGAATATTAAGGGCGATTTGCCGGACCTCATCTTCCTGACCGGCGGGGTGTCGAGGCTGCCCGCCGTCTCGGAATGGTGCAGGGAGATTTACCCCGAGGCCGTCATCATCACGGAACTGGCTCCGGAGTTCTCCGTCTCGAAAGGGCTGGCCTGGTGCGGGAGCATTGATGAGGAAATGCGGGAGTTTGAGGAGGAGCTGCAGAACCTGATTGATTCCACGGTTGTTGAGAAGATTGTCACGGAGCAGATCGACGGTCTTTATATGGCGGCGGTGGACGCCCTGACGGGTCCGATCCTGGAAAACTGCGTCGTCCCGATCATGGACCGCTGGCGCAGCGGCAAGATTGAAAAGCTCGCCGATATAGACGGGGAGCTGAAAAAGGAGATAGACGCATATTTGCATACCGATGCGGCGAAAAATCTGCTGGTGGATCCGGTCGCGCAGTGGCTTCGCAAATACGTGGCCTCCGAACTCGAGCAATACACGATGCCGATTTGCCTGCGGCACAAGATTCCTTACCGCGCGCTGAGCCTTAGTTCCTATCTTTCCCTGTCGGAGATCGATATCAAGCTGAATGCGAAGACGGTATTCGGCGTGGAGCCGTTCACCTGGATGATCGATACGATCATATCCATTCTGGTGGGCCTCCTGTGCGGCGGGAGCGGGATTGCTTTGATTGCAAATGGCCTCCCGGGGATATTTGCAGGCGCCGTTATTTCCCTCGTGATCCTGTTTCTCGGGAAAAACAAGATGCAGTCAGCTCTCATGAAGGTGAATATTCCGCTGCCGGTGAGGAAGCTGCTCCCGAAAAAGTACTTTGAAAACCATCTGGAGAGCATCACGGACGAGGTGCGGGCGAGCTTTTACGAGTCGCTCGAGAAGGACAAGAATGAGGAGATTTCCGAGAGGCTTGCCGGGGATATTTCCAGGCAGATAGAGGAGTGCCTGACGAAGATGGCCAGGGTGGTGGAGATACCATTGGTGAGTTGAGGGTTCGGCTTGGGGGTTTCGGCCCGCGGGGACGGTCCTTTTGGGCCGAATTTTTTCGGCCCAAAAG
>JAUMWM010000019.1:7254-25133 GCA_030529705.1 Lachnospiraceae bacterium | reverse complement strand
GGGACGGTCCTTTTGGACCAAAAAAATTTTGTCCAAAAGGACCGTCCCCGCGGGCCGAAAACCGCCCCCGCAAACCGAAAGCAAATCAAACAAGCATATTTTAGAAAAGGGGTTTAGTATGAACCAGCAGGAAATTATGAAAAATGTGGATGAGTTTGTTCTCCACACATACAACCGCTTTCCGATTGCCATAGACAGCGGGAGCGGCGTTCATGTTCGTGATGCGGAAGGGAAGGAATATCTTGACTTCATGGCCGGCATTGCTGTCTATGCGCTCGGTTATCACTATCCGGGCTATGACGAAGCGCTCATAGAGCAAGTCAAAAAAACGCTCCACACCTCGAATCTGTACTATCATGAGCCTCTAGCCCGCGCGGCGCGGGACGTTGTCCTCTCGACAGGGCTTTCAAAAGTCTTCTTTACAAATAGCGGCGCCGAAGCCATCGAGGGAGCCATCAAGGCGGCAAAAAAGTACGCCTACATGAAGGATGGGAAAAACGACCATGAAATCATAGCGATGAACAGCTCCTTTCACGGACGTTCGGTCGGCGCCCTGTCGGTGACGGGAAATGCACACTATCAGGAGCCGTTTAAGCCCCTGATGGGCGGAGTTGTTTTCGCTGAATTCAATAATATAGAGAGCGTGAAGAAACTCATAAATGACAGGACTTGCGCGATCATTATGGAGACGGTTCAAGGCGAAGGGGGCATCTATCCGGCAGATCCGGAATTCATTTGCGAAATCCGCCGTCTTTGCGATGAGAAGGACATCCTGCTGATTCTGGACGAGATTCAGTGCGGCATGGGGCGTACCGGGAAAATGTGGGCCTATGAGCATTACGGAATCCAGCCGGATATCGTGACATGCGCGAAGGCGCTTGGGTGCGGGGTGCCGGTGGGGGCATTTGCCTTGAGCGAAAAAGCCGTCGAAAAATCGCTGGTACCGGGCGACCATGGGACCACTTACGGGGGAAACCCATTCGTCTGCGCCGCGGTAGATGCAGTGTTCAGGCTTTTTGAAGAAAATGATATCGTCTCCCGCGCGGCATCCATCGGCCGGTATCTGGAAGAGGCTCTGGATGGATTTGCCAAGCGGCATCCTGACAAGGTTGTTGCCCATCGGGGGCTGGGACTCATGCGCGGTCTTGAATTTGCCGCGGACTGCCCGGTGGGGCCCGTCACCAGCAAAGCTTTGAAGAAGGGGCTGCTGATCATCAGCGCGGGCGGCAATGTGCTGAGATTCGTCCCTCCGCTTGTCATTTCGGAGGCGGACGTGGACGAGGCGGTGAGGATTTTGGAGGAGTGCGTGTGACAGTGCTGGTCACACCGCTTGCTTCTCTTTTGTCATCCTGAGCGTAAGCGAAGGATCTTTTACATAGAACGTTTGTTTTTGGTAAAAGATCCTTCGCTACGCTCACGATGACACCCAATATGCCATGTGTACAGGCGATTTTGGTGTGGAAGCGTGAACTGTAACTTTGTATGACTCCTCCTTCAAAAAAGAATGCGCAAGCGACTTGCCAAGTCATTATAATTCCGTTACAATAGAAATGTGTACGGTCGGAGGCATAACTATGTTCTTCGGAGGTATGCGATGTTTTGTGATTTCAGAAAACCCATGGCCTTCTTCGTCATGGTTTTTATTCTCTTTGGCGGCTGTGCCGGAAGAGGGCAGACGGTCGAGACGCTCAGGCAGGCGGATAGCAAGGAATCTGACATCTGGACGGATTCTGGAAGCAGTTTTTCGGAAGAAAGAACCGCTGATAATGGAACTGATACGGAAGATGCGGACTCTCAAATCTATGTAGATGTCTGCGGCGCCGTCAATGCCCCGGGAGTCGTAACGGTCGCCGTGGGAGCCAGGGTATTCGAAGCCATTGCGGGAGCCGGAGGGCTTTCCGAAGATGCCGATGCCAGATATATCAATCAGGCGCGGATCCTTACGGACGGCGAACAGGTCTACATCCCGACGAAAGAGGAGACTACTGCGAAGGAGGGAACTCTTTCCGTAGGTGCGGCAGTCGGACCGGGGGCGGGGTCTGATACTGCAAATGCACCGGGCGCAGCCGAATTTCAGGATGGCGGTCTCGGAGCCGCCGGTGGCCAGGCATCCGAAAACGCCGGCTTGAATGCGGAAGGAAAAGTAAATATCAACACGGCAGACTCCGCCACGCTTCAGACGCTGAACGGTATCGGGCAAACCAGGGCGGAGGCTATCATACTATACAGGGAGACAAATGGCGCATTTGAAACGATTGAGGATATCATGAAGGTACCGGGAATTAAAAATGCGATGTTTGACAAAATAAAAGATCAGATAACTGTTTCATGATATGAATGAGGAGTAATGAGATAGATGGCAAGGAAGGTACTTGTAGTAGATGACGAGAAACTGATTGTCAAAGGCATCCGCTTTTCTCTGGAGCAGGATGGTTATGACGTCACGTGCGCGTATGACGGGGAGGAAGCGCTGGAATTTGCAAAGCAGACTGAATATGACATCATTCTGCTTGACCTGATGCTTCCGAAGATTTCCGGCCTTGAAGTGTGCCAGCAGATTCGCGATTTTTCTTCTGTCCCGATTATCATGCTGACCGCCAAGGGGGAAGACATGGATAAGATACTCGGGCTTGAGTATGGCGCGGATGATTATATCACGAAGCCTTTCAACATCTTAGAGGTGAAAGCCCGCATCAAGGCCATCCTCAGAAGGTCCAGAAAGAGCACGGATGAGAAGGAAAAGGTCAGGAATGTCGAGGTTGCCGGACTTCGCATGGACTGCGAGAGCCGTAGGGTTTACGTTCATGATAAGGAAGTGTATCTCACGGCAAAAGAGTTCGACGTCCTCGAGCTTCTTGTCTTCAATCCGAATAAGGTGTACAGCAGGGAGAACCTTCTGAATATCGTCTGGGGATATGAGTATCCCGGCGACGTGCGGACGGTCGACGTCCATATCCGTCGCCTGCGCGAGAAAATTGAAGAGAATCCAAGCGATCCGAAATATGTCCATACGAAGTGGGGCGTGGGCTACTACTTCCAGAGTTGAGCATCGGAGAAAGGGGCAGTTTGCGCCAGAATCAGTTAAAGTTTACATTCATAAGGAGCCTCCGCTTCCGAATAATGGTCATCCTGATCCTGATCGGCATCATCCCGTGCCTGGTCGGGACTGGCATGGTCGTGCGGGGATACAGGAACCGCGCTGTTTCTTTACGCGAGATAAGCGTTAAGAACCAGTGCGAAATTTTGCGTGATTTTTTAACGACGGAAGCCTACCTGGACAATCCGGATTCAGACATCATTAACAACGAGCTTTCCATGCTGTCCAACATCTATAACGGCCGAATCCTGATTGTGGATTCCGATTTCCGGGTTGTCAAGGATACCTATGACATTGATACCGGGAAAACGTCCGTTACGAAGGAGGTCGTCTCAACCTTCACGTCCGGGAAGGGGACGTCTTCCTATGACGACAGGAATTCCTATATCCTGATGACGTTCCCGCTCTCCGACGCTTCGGGCGTCGCAGAAGGGGTTATGCTGGTATCCGTTTCCACCAATGAGATCGTCCAGAATGCCAGGGTTCTGGAAAACATGGGCCTTGTCATAGTCGTCCTGGTTATGCTGGCCGTCCTCTTCATCGGCTATTTCCTGTCCGGCTGGCTTGTAAAGCCGTTCGTCCGGGTGACGCATGCGATTGAGGACGTGACGGACGGATATGAGGACGAGGCGATTTCCGTTCCGGATTACACGGAGACCGTCGCCATGACGACGGCTTTCAACCAGATGTTATCCCGCGTCAGGCAGATGGATAATTCGAGGCAGGAGTTCGTTTCAAATGTATCCCATGAGCTTAAGACTCCTCTGACTTCCATGAAAGTGCTTGCGGATTCCCTGAACGGACAGGAAGGGCTTCCCATTGAAATTTATCAGGAATTCATGCAGGATATCACGCAGGAGATAGATCGGGAAAACAAGATTATTTCCGACCTGCTCTCCATGGTTCGTATGGACAAGAAAGCCGCCAGCCTTAATATCGAGGAATGCGCAATCCAGGATCTTCTAAATGGGATTGTCAAACGGCTTCGGCCGATCGCCGAAAATAACAAGATTACCCTGATTATGGAACCGATGCCGGAGGTATATGCGGAGGTCGATGAGAGCAAGCTTTCCCTGGCTTTCTCCAATTTGATTGAGAACGGTATCAAATATAACGTGGAGGGAGGATGGGTTCGGGTTTCCATGACGTCGGACCGCAAATATTTCTATGTGACGGTGGCTGACTGCGGCGTCGGCATCCCTGCCGATCAGCAGGAGCATATATATGAAAGGTTCTACCGAGGAGACAAGTCCCACTCGACGACGATTGAAGGGACGGGGCTTGGCCTTGCTATTGCAAGAAGCGCGATTGTGCTGCACAGGGGCGTGATCAAGGTGAACAGCAAAGAGGGCGAGGGGACTACGTTCCAGGTTAGGATACCCCTAAAACACCAGAGGTGATAAACATGTTAAGAAACAGAATAGCGGCTGCATTTGCCATATGCGTTACCGGCATGCTCTGCCTGCTTTCGGGCTGCAGTTCCGGCGATACGTACAGCGTGGTTGCCGGAAACGTGATTTATTGCCTGGATGGCGAGGAGGAATCCCTTGAAAGCGAGGCGTTTTCGGATGCCGGCGGCAATCCTGACAAGTCGATTGCTGACTGCCTTGCCTTAATTGAAGCCGGTCCCTCTAAGAGAGGCCACAAGAAGCTGCTGGTCGATAACGTCGCGATACAGAATTATAATGTCGAAAACGGGAACGTGACAATTGATTTCTCGAAAGAATACTTGGAGATGGAGAGGCCGCGGGAAGTTCTGGCCCGCGCGGGCATCGTCCGGTCGCTCATGCAGATTCAGGGCGTGGTAGGCGTCTCTTTCACTGTGAACGGAGCGCCCATACGGGATTCGAAAGGCCAGGAGATAGGAGCCATGACGTCCGACACGTTCATTGAGAATGCGGGTCGTCAGCTTAATACCTACTCCCACTCTTCCATCAACCTGTACTATGCGTCGGAGGATGGGAAGCACCTAAAAAAAGAATCCCGTTCCATCTATTATTCCAGCAGCAAGCTATTGGAGTGGGCGGTGGTCGAGCGGCTGATTTTGGGACCCAAGGCCAAGGGAAGCCGCCTGGCGATTCCTTCCAATGTCCAGATTCTCTCCGTCAGCACATCCGAGGGGATATGTTACGTGAATCTTGATTCGGCATTCCAGGCAAATATCCTGACCGTGAGTTCCGAGGTCACCCTCTATTCCATCGTGAATTCGCTGGTCGAGGACTGCAATGTGTCAGCCGTCCAGTTTTCCATCAACGGGGAGTCCGATGTGGAATTTGACGAGGGGCTGAGCCTTAAAAAGCCGTTTGAGGCAGACATGAGCCTGGTGATAGACTGAACTCTAATATGAATTATGGAGGTAATGAGTTTGAAAAGAAAGATAGCGGCAGCATTTGCAACAGGTTTGAGCGTCGTGCTTCTTGCGTCCTGCGGCGTGAAAGGCATGACCGGGATAGCCGATGAGGAGACGAAGGCGGCGGATACCGTCTCGGTCGCTGAGAATGAGGCCGACAGCGCCGTGCAGAAGACGGAGGCGAAGGCTGAAAAGAAAGAGGAAGAAGAGAAAGTGGAGGAGTACCGCATAGGCGAAGCCTGGACGGAGGACGGACTGTGGTCAATCACGATGCTTGGCGCCACTCTGACGGATGAGAGAAATGAGTACAGCGACCTGGCTCCGGGAGCCGTTTACGTCGTGGACTATGCGTACTCCAATCTGGGATACGAAGACTCCATCTTGGACGGCCTCTATGTCTCCTTGGATCAGGAGGTTATTGACTCTGCCGGCGAAAAAGGGTATCTTTATCCGGGAACGATTGTCGACTATCCGGAAAGCGCGCCTGTCGGGGCGACATGCAAGGCGCAGGCCTGTATCGGGGTGGCAAATCCCGGCACCTTTACGATCAACATGACCATCTTTGACAAGGCTATGAAGCCTCATAGGGCGGCATTTGTCATCGATCCGGACAGCGAGAAAGCGGAGATGGCGTTGCCGAATATTGAGCAGCCCGATGTGGAAACTTATGAGATCGGCGAGACGTGGGTAGTCGACGGCCAGTGGGCAGTGGCGGTTACGGATGTGACGGAAACGGAGGATCGGAACGAGTTTGAAGACAAGAACCCGGCGGCTGTCTATATCGTGGGCTATGACTATAAGAATGATGGATATCAGGATACTTATGGGGAGGATACGGACGATTCCTCGCTGAACGGCCTCTTCATAACGATGGACGACCAGATTGTCGACAGCCAGGGCATGATGGGGTATTCGTACGCCGGGGCAATTGAGCATCAGCCGGTGATCGTGTCCCTGGGGGACAGCACCCATGCCCAGTCCTGCATCGGGGTGGAGCATCCCGGCGATTTCAGGGTTTCGGTTATCCTGTATGATAACAAGGGTGATAAGCACAAGGGGACGTTCCTGATTAAGGTGCCGCCGAAGGATCAGGAAGACGGCGCACCGTCAGAATAATAAAACAATAAAAGGAGACACCATGGCAGATTATGTTATTAGTTGCTGTTCGACTGCGGATTTGAGCCGCGAATGGTATGACAGGAGAGAGATTTATATGGTTCCTTTCCACATCATTGTGGGGCAGGATGACATCGAAGACATTATCGGCGAGACGATCACCCAGGAGGAACTATTCCGAAGGATGCTGGCCGGCGAGGAAGCCCACAGCTCCCAGGTAAGCACGGCTGCTTACCTTGAACACTTTGAGAAACTTCTGAAACAGGGCAAGGATATCCTCCACATCACCCTGTCAACAGGCTTGTCCGGAACCATGAATTCGGCAAAAATCGCCCAATCGGAACTTTCGGAACAATATCCGGACAGGAAAATTGTGCTTGTGGATTCCCTGAGCGGTTCGTCCGGCTATGGCATGGTCGTGGACTGCGCGGCAGACCTTCGCGATGCGGGCAAGACAATCGAGGAAGCAAGGGAGTATTTGGAAGCCAATATTTACAGGTTTAATTTGTTCGTTCTTGCGACGGATCTTACATTCCTCATCAAAGGCGGCAGGGTGAAGCCGGCGGCCGGGCTTATTGGAAAGATGCTGAACATTTGCCCGTTTATTACTGTGACCAGGAAGGGAGAGCTTGCCGTCATCGAGAAGGTGAGAAGGAAAAAGAAAGCGGTTGAGCGCCTCGTCCAGTACATGGAAGAGAAGGCTGATGGCGGGCTGGCCTACGATGGGAAATGCTTCATCAGCTACACGGACAAGGAAACCGGCGAGGAAGTAAAGGCGAAAGTGGAGGAGAAGTTCCCGCAGCTGAAAGGCAAGATCGAGATGTTCCTGGTCGGAGGCGTGATTGGCGTCCACTTGGGACCGGGAACGGCCGTCCTGTTCTTCATGGGGAAGGAGAGGGATATTCCGTAATAAAAGACAAGTGTTTTAATGCGACAGAACTTATGAAATGCTGTACTAGTACAGTGTTTCATAAGTAATGATGCATTAAAATGCACAGATTTTTTGCCATTGCAAGGCGGAAGAGGGCGGCAATGCGGGCATTGCCAACCGATGACAACGCAGCAATGGCGGAAAAGATGGGTGTTTTAATGCAACAGGACTTATGAAATGCTGTACTAGATAAGACATGGAAGGAAAGATATGACCAGAAGGCCTCTTGCCTTCCTTTGCGTCCTCTGCATCGTTTTTATCACGGCTTTGACTCGCCTGGGTCTGCCTCCCGAGAGGGGGCAGGCCCGGAAAGAAGCCGTGGAGAAATTGCTGGAAGTCCCCCGGGACGTCACCGTCATCGGGGAAGTCCTCCGGTCGGAGGAGCAGGAAGACTATTCGTACCTTATTCTAAAACAGGCAACCCTGTCTGTTCATTCCCAAAACTATATTATAAGCAATGTCCGGATTACGCTGAAAACTCCCGTCCATTATGCGGTCGGGACGAGGGTCAGCGTATTTGGCGTGCTGAAAAAGACCGAAAGAGCGACAAATCCGGGCCAGTTCGACAAGTCTTTTTATTATCGAATTCAGGGCATCGGGTATACGATGTCAAATCCGTCGATTGAGACGCTTCCCTCAAGGATTCGGCTGCTGCCGGAAATTCTGGCAGTTTTGCGGGAGGCGATGCGGGAGAGAATCAGGCAGTCGTACCCATCTGAAACGGCAGGGGTCATCTCCGCGATGGTATTGGGGGACAAATCCCTGCTGGAAGACGACGTGCGGACGGAATTTTCTATGGGAGGGGTTTCTCATATCCTGGCCATATCCGGCCTGCATGTATCCCTCTTCGGGGAAGGCATTTACCGCCTGCTCATCCTCATTCCGTTTTTCAAAAAAGGGAGAAAGAAAGCCGCCGGAGTGGTATCCGTCGTCCTGCTCATCCTGTATGCGGTGATGACGGGCCTGTCAGTTGCTACCTTGCGGGCCGTTATCATGTTTGTAATCATGAGAGGAGCCGACCTTGTGGGGAGGACGTACGATCCGGCGACGGCGATTGCATTTGCAGCCCTCTTGATTGTGCTGGAGCAGCCGCTATACGTCTTTTACAGCGGCTTCATTCTGTCTTTCCTTGCGGTCGCCACAATCACGGTTTTTCGTGACCGAAGCGGGCCGGTTCTTGGCCTTGCCCTGTTCATGGTAACGCTCCCAGTCATCTGCTGGTTCTACTACGAGTTTTCAGCTTATACTGTCATAATCAATCTGATCGTGGTTCCGCTCATGCCCCTCTTCCTGCTTTCCGGCCTTTTCGGGACAATTTTCGGGGGAGGCGTTTATGGGATCTTCTCGCTGCCTGCCATCTGGCTTCTCAAAGCAGTCCTGGCGACGCTTTCCTTATTTCGGAAGCTGCCTTATGCAAATTTCATTTTCGGCCAGCCGGCCATCTGGCAGATTGTCCTGTACTATATCCTCCTTATGGGATTTCTGTTTATTTTGGGCAAATGCCGCTTCGGCAAACGTCGCTTCCTCCTTTTCCCACTGGTTATTCCGATCGTGGCAGTCCTGGCCATTCATGTTCGGAGCGGGCTTTCCATCCATTTCCTGGATGTCGGCCAGGGGGATTCCTGCGTGATGGAGATGCCGGGAGGGCAGAATATTATGGTTGATGGCGGATCCTCAAGCGTGTATGACGTCGGGACGAATCGAATCATTCCCTTCCTTAAATATGAAGGCATACAGGAACTTGACTATGTATTTTTGACGCACATGGATAGCGATCATATAAACGGGGCCAAGGAATTGCTATGCGCGGTGCGGGACGGAAAGACGGCGCTGAGGGTTGGCAAGCTGGTCCTGCCCTATCTGCGGGAGCGGGGGGAGGCTTACCTGGAGATGGAAAAGCTTGGCCGGGAAGCCGGGGCGGAAGTATTGTACGTGGAGACGGGGGATGTATTTTCATTTGAAGGTGGTGGGGGTATTTTTAAGGCCGATTTGCCCGCTTCATTTGAGATTTTAGGTCCGAATCCGGCTCTGGAGACTTTGCCGGTGGATGAGAACGGGCAGTGCATAACATTTGCCATGACCTGCGGCAAGTTCGACTGCCTGATGACGGGCGACGTCCAGAACGCTGGCGAGGAAGGGCTGATTAAAGTATTGAGAGAGGCGGATTACGATGCGGAGGTGCTGAAAGTCGCCCACCATGGCTCGCAGTATTCGACCCCTGCGGAGTTTCTGGATATCGCAAAGCCCGAGGTCGGCGTCATTTCCTGCGGGCGTGGCAATCGGTACGGGCATCCTCATGCGGACCTTGTACGCCGGCTGATGGCGGCCGGAACGGAGATTGTGAGGACCGACGAGGGGGGCGAGGCGTGCGTCTGGACGGACGGGGAGGAGTACTGGTGGAGGTCGTATGTCGGGGGAGGGGCGTGAAATAATCGACCTAAAGCACTCAGGATGAAATAAATTTTGTTTAAAATCTTAAAACTTTCGATAGCTACCGCATAAGCGGTTTGATACAATAGGAAAGACGGTTTTGGAAGTTTAGAGTACTTCGGGGAATCGGTTTTGAAATTGAGGTAGTAAAAATGTCAGAGAATATTGTAGCCATAAGCCTTTTTTCAGGTGCCGGTGGTTTGGATGTCGCAAGTATTGAAGCTGGAATACCGGTTATTTCAAGCACGGATATAGAACATGACTGCATTGAAACGTTGAAACTGAATAGAAGTTTTGATGAGACAGAGATTATCGAAGGCGATTTGCATCAGATTGACAGCTCTGTCTTCAAAGCAGTTTTAAATCGTCATCCACATGATAAATTTATCGTGATAGGGGGAGCCCCCTGCCAGCCATTTTCAAAAGCGGGTTACTGGGTAGGGCGCGAAACAAGACGGGGCATAGAAGATCCGCGCGCAACTTTGGTAAATGAATATCTTCGTGTCATTACGGATTTGCTACCGGACGGTTTTGTTTTTGAAAATGTTGAAAGCCTTCTTCATCCCACCAACAAAATAATTGTTGATCGTTTCCTTGAGATTATCAAAGAAAATGGTTATAAATATCAAGTTGTGCGAGCAAATGCTATCGATTACGGTGTGGCACAGAAGAGAAAGCGCTTGTTTATCCTTGGAACTAAAGAAGAATTCAAACGTTCTGAGCCACTAAAGACCCATGCGGATCCCGAAATATGTGAGATGATAGGATTGAAACCTTATGTTAATGCGGGCGATGTTATAAAGGGGTTTGAAGGCTCGGAATATTATGAGCCGGAAGAGGTTACTGAAGGAGGCACCTACTATTCGGATTTATGCGAGGTGCCTCCGGGTATGAATTATAAAGCATTGACGGCATGGTATGGTTATCCGAATCCAAAGTTTGTTGCCGAAAAACGCTATTGGAGTTTTCTACTGAAACTATCCCCAGATTTGCCGTCTTGGACGATTACAGCATCCCCAGGACCTTGGGTGGGACCGTTCCACTGGGATAACCGCCGGCTACGAGTCCCCGAGATTGCGGCATTGCAGGCTTTTCCTAAGGGATATAAGTTCTATGGCACGCGGCGTTCTATACAGAGGCAGATAGGAAATGCAGTTCCATCGTTAATGGGAAAAGCGATGATTGAGTTTGTTAAGGAGAGTTTGGAGTGATGCCGAATGTCTTGAGCATTTTTTCCGGCGGAGGTGGAATTGATTGCGGATTTAAAAAAGCCGGTTATGACATTTGCCTTTCCACTGATAATTGGAAGCCTGCTTGCGATACATTAGAGCAGAATCATGTGGGTCGTTTAGTTGTATGCGAGGATATCAGGAAGGTTGATTATGTTGCTGAGTTGGCCAAAATAGGGCTGTCATTAACAGATATAGATGTTCTTGTAGGCGGTCCCCCATGTCCTGCTTATTCAAAGTCCAGGTTTTATAGAACCGATTATAAGAGAGCGTTGGATGATAAGAACTCATTTACGCTTTATGAATACTTTCGTGCTTTGGATGAGATTCGACCGAAGGTATTTATGTTTGAGAATGTCTTTGGCTTTGTTTATAAACCGCATAAGCCGGCGTTTGATTTGCTAAAAGAGCGCGCAGAGGAATATGGATACGACATCTCGTTTAAAGTGGTAAATACAGCGAATTATGGCGTACCTCAGACAAGAGAACGTTTTCTTTGCGTTGGGATTAGGAAAGGGGAAGGAAAACCATTTGTAATCCCCGAAGAAACCCATTATAATCCGGAAAAATGTACCAAAGCCGATATGGAGACCAAAAGACCATGGGTTACATGCGGACAGGCAATAGGCGATTTGGATTACGATCTTCCAGAAGATGCGGAACGGCAGGCTGGCGCAAAACACAAAGATTTGCTTAAGTTAATTCCTCCTGGGGAGAATTATCTTTATTTGACAGCCAAACGCGGATACCCTGACCCTAAGTTTAAATGGAGGTCAAGATATTGGTCTTTTCTTTTAAAGTTGAGCCCTGATAGGCCTTCTTGGACTATACAAGCTACCTGGTCTGATAATATGGGACCGTTTCATTGGAAAAACAGGTATCTTCGTATTAACGAGATTAAACGGATACAGACCTTCGATGATGACTATGAATTTACAGGATGCTTTTCGGATCAATGGAGACAAATTGGGAATGCGGTGCCTGTAAAAATGGCTGAAGTTATGGCAAATGCAATCAAAGAACAGTATTTTGGAGGGGAATGACTATGAAAGAAAATGAACTGCCTTTTGGAACACAGTTTTCACCCAACATTATAGATTTGCAGGATGTCCTGAGGTTTACGGACGAAAATAAAGGGAAAACCATTCAGGACTTTGTACGACTTTTGGCAGAAAGATATTTTGCGGCTTCGTCAACGCCTGAAAAGATGGCCGGCAATATGAAGATTTCTATGACATCTTACGGAATTGTTACGGATGGTGAAGTGGGCTTTACCGATCTGGGAAGGGAATTGCTTGCAATTCAGGATGAAGAAGAACTTCATGCTGCTTTTGCCAAGAGAATACTTCTTCATATGAATGGCTTAAAGCTTATTGAAACGCTTCACCAGTTGGATTTACATGGGGAGACGGCGACAAATACATCAGTCAATAATGCGCTGATTGCTCAGGGGTTTTTGTTAAGGCAAACTTCAAATAATGCACAGGTGATGAAACTGTGGCTGGAGAAAGCGAATATCCTGAATGGCTGGCGCATCAACGAAGGAAAGCTTTCTGAATTGATTGGAATCGAAAGCGGGGACATTGGACCATTACGCGAACTGCCTCCGGAGCAATATTACTTCTTGCTGGCTCTTTGCAATGCTTCATCTGATAAACCGCTTGTTGCTACTGATGTACGAAATCTTGCAACGGCAACGTTCAATTTTGAATTTGAAGAGAAAACTTTTGCTAATCGAGTCATAAAGCCCCTACAGGCGAAAGAACTGATTAGTGCAGAGAAAACGACTGAAGGACGCGGCGCAAAGCCATACATTGTCAGCCTTACTGATAAAACAAAGAAGGAAGTTATTGAACCTCTGCTTGAACAGTTTAAAGACCAAGTTGGAAGCCCGCTGGTAGAGGCTTACTGCAAATCTTTTGCTGTACTTCGTGAGGAGATTGATTCCGAAGACAGATATAAAAAGGGATTAGCATTAGAAGCATTTGCAATAAAAGTAATGCGAATAATAGGGCTGGACTTTGTGAAAACACGATATCGGGATATACAAATTGGTGGGGCAGAAGTTGATGTGATATTTGATTCTTCGCATTTGGTATACAACCGTTGGCAGGTTCAGTGTAAGAATACAGCGAATGTAACGATTGACATGGTGGCAAAAGAAGTCGGTCTCTCATATTTGCTTAAGAGCAATGCAATTGTTATGATGACGACCGGGCACCTTACCCCGGATGCTAAAAAATATGCGAGGCGTATTATGAAAGATATGAATCTATGTGTTTTGACGCTTGAGAAAGAGGATATAGATGACATTATTGAAAAGCCGACAAATATTGTTTCGATATTAAATGCGCAGGCTGAAAATGCAAAAAGAATTAAGTTGCTATAAGATTATTAATGTTTAATAACCTAATGGAAGCAGATGGCAGGATATTCGGAAATCCAAAGCACGTAAAAATGTCAACATATAAGATAATCCATATTTGTGAAGTGAATGGATACAAAAGTACAGTATAAGGAAAGTGTGGTTCTATGCCGGAAAAAGACAAAAAGAGGATATGGGAAGCTGATCGTGCATATTCTCAATACCTAAAAAACCATCATCCAGAGGCCGTTGAGTTTATTAAACAAAATGCTGAAGCTATAAAGAATAAAAGCAATATATGGCTAGATATCAAAAAATACAGTGTATTTCCTGGTAAAGCTCCGGATGGGTCAAAATTGCCTGGAGCTAAGAAGGTGATATTATTTCAAAAAATCGTGTTTGACATCTTTCCGCGAAGAATTAAGCCGCAGTACATAGAAGGTAATACGCCTTACAACAGATATATAACTTGGAAAACTGCTACAGATGATATCCGAAAACAGAGGTCTGGGGGATATAAGGGGGTGCGGTGGTTTGTAGAGTGTCAGTTGGAGGTTCATAAGACAAAGAACCGAACTAAGAAAGAACTTGTTCCGGCGACTCGTATACTTATTGATAATCCTGCATATTTGTCGTACTTGAAGACACAGGAATACCAAAACTATAAAAGCGAATATTCGGCATATAAGTCAAGATTGCTCGAATATAATAACTATCGACGCAGTTTTCAGGAATTCCGCTTGCCAGATGGCTCCATAAAACAAGTGTTGCTATATGTGCGCGCAGAAGAGAAATATGCCATGTTGCGGTCATTAGGTGTCTCTGAATCAGAGATTCAGAAGAGCAGAGAAAGGCTTACTAAACCTTTGGAACCGGTGCCGCCACCAGCACCACAACGAGAGATAACAAAGATGATTCCGGCTTATTATAAAGAAAGAACGATTCCGGGAAAGTGGGTGTGGCATCACTCTGTCAAATTTGTGAGGAGGTGTGATTTGGTTTAAAAAGTTGCTTTCATGTGATAAGTTGAGAAGAAAACCATGTTGAGGAGGCAATATGAATTTTATTAGAGTGAGAAATGATATAACGGGAGATGATGAGCTTATTAACCTTGATCAGATTAGTGAGATAAAGCTGAAATCACGTGGCTTGTTCACTACTGAATACAATCTCTATTTTGGGGGCGACACTCCCGCACTGAGGGTGAGTGGAGGCAGTGCAGTTAAGCTATTTGACGAAATAGGGGTTAAGCTATGAATTTGAAACAAATGACGCAGGCAAGAATGATACCGATAATCAAAAGGCATCCGATGCAGGTCAAACGGAAAATATGCTTGATTCTGGCTTAAAGCGTGGTCCAGGCAGACCGAAGGGAAGCAAGAATAAACCGAAAGTTCAAGAACAGGATCCAGTTATTAAACGTAGGCCAGGCAGACCCAAAGGCAGCAAAAACAAGCCGAAGGAAGAAACGTCGGAACCGATAGTCAAACGCAGACCAGGCAGGCCTAAGGGCAGTAAAAACAAACCAAAAATATAAGGACTAATCCTCATTTATTGAGGTTTTAGTCCTTTGTAGTGGAAATTCACGTCTAAATAGAGAATCTATGCGGGCTAAGAATATCAAAGTCTTAGACATAACAGAAAACGGTATGTAGGTGCAGAAGTAGGATATGGCGAAATATTGGCTGAAGGAAAGGCGTTTATGTCTTCGCTGGTCCAGGGAGAGAACTGGTTTATACGCAGCACCGAAGAATAAAAATATTGCTAACTTTTAGCATGGGATTTCTTCATCATAGCAAAATGATACTTGCTTTGGAGCAGTATCTTCATGGCATGTGTTTTTAGTGGAAAAAAGAGGTGGATAATGGCATGCTATGATAGCACGGATTAAAGACTGTTGCGCAAAACATTACAATTGCAAGAGAAAACATAGATTGTCTTCAATTTATCAAAATGACTTAATCGGGGGAGATACAATGAAACAACATGAACTAAAAAAGGCTTACAATGTAAATGAGATTCCGAATGCCTTTTCCGCGAAACCGTTAGATGGGGTGAATCTGAATAAGTTTTATGTTGATACTATCGAAGAACGAACAGCGGATCCTTATAGGTCGCCTATAGAGGACATCTTTGATGCATGCACTACCCCCTCAGACGATCATATTTTCCTGTTAATGGGACATACAGGTTGTGGGAAAAGTACGGAATTGAATAAGCTGGCAGTTCGTTTTAGAGAAGACGGATATATGGTGAAGATTGTCAAGTGCCTGGATGATCTTGGCAACAATCCGCTCTATACAGATCTTCTTATTTTGGTTGGGGAGGCGCTCTTTCAGATAGCCAATGAAATCCATTGTACGCTTGATTCCGAATTAGGGAGACAGATACTTGAATTTTGGAATACGGAAATTGCCAAAAATACAGTCGAAAAAGATGAATACGTAATAGACGTAGGTGCAGGCATTGAGGGTAGTACTCCCTCCGTGTTTGAAAAAATATTTAAAGCGTTTGTCAGTATCAAAACAGGAATAAAACTGCAACAAGCGGATAGCAGGGAATATAAAACAAAAATAGAAAGAAGATCTGAGCATTGGTATAATGCAATCGCCGGAATTTCGGATCTCATTACAGAAGAATTGGACGGAAGACAGCCGATCATTGTCTTCGAAGACCTGGATAAGTTGGATAGAGGCAACCCGGATATAGTATGGGACATGTTCTCGGTACATGCTGTGAACTTATGTAATTTCACTTTTCCTGTTGTCTATACATTTCCTATTTCTTTATCATATTCTCCAAAATATGGTACTTTGTCCGGTTTTTTTATAGAAAAGATTCTTCCGATGATTGAACTGAAGCATGCTGACGGTTCACCGTGCCCGGCAGGTTTTTCCGTAATCAAGCAGATTGTAGAGGATAGGTCGGATATTTCTCTGATTGAAGATCAAACACTAAGGCTAATGATTGAGAAGACAGGAGGTTCGTTGAGAGACCTGTTTACAATTATCAGAGAATCTTCCATCAGAGCAAGAAGGAGAAGGTCCGGCAGAATCGAAATGGAGGACGCGAATGCAGCATTAAATGCATTGAAAGCTGCTTTAGCAAAACGTATAGAGATCAAGGACTACAATTTCCTGAGAAATATTATTAACGGTAATAAACGGAATATTGAAGACAGAGCGATACTTCTTGAGATGCTTACAGGCAATATTGTACTGGAATACAATGGAAACAGATGGCAGGATGTCCATCCTCTTGTAGTAGACTTTTTAAATGAACAATCATGAGGGTGTCGGTGAAGTATGACGGATATGGCAGAGCATAACTTAATGTCCTATGAAACAATAGGATGGATATTAAAAAGCTCGGATGAGGGATTCTATCTTTTAATCGCATCACGGGAAATGCAGGACATCGTTGTTGATAATTATGCAATCTCCGGTGTGGCTATTTTGGATTGTCTGAAAATAGAAGACAAAACATATTCATACAGAACCATTTCAAACTGGATTACAGAACATCCGGATAAGAAAGCATATTTTTTGAAGCATTTTGATGTATTGCTTCAGAATGATAATAGCATTGCCAGGTTAAATTTCAGCAGGGACATGCTGGCCGATCTTGAAAAGAATCTAATCTTCTGCGTAACCGGTTTTACTGACGATAAGCTCAACAGAAAAGCAATAGATTTCTATTCCTTTATAAAACTGAAAATTCCATTCGAAACAGAAAATGGGTTCATGGAAGATGATTTTGAAGCCGTTAATCATATAAAACATCAAAATTTGAAACCGGAATTAACTACAGATATTGTAATTGATTATTCGAAGTCCGAACGGGTTTTATTGACAAAAGCAATATCCTATATGAATGTTGCAAAGGTTGAGGTTCAAAATAATGAGTACGATAATGCATTAAATCATTTAGTAGCTGCTTATCAGATTAGATTAAGACTCTTGGGGAACAGGAGTTGTGAAATAGCAGAGGTGTATAATCGGATTGGAGAAGTATATGAGGAAACCGGTCATTATGATGAAGCAAAAAAGTATTATGAGAAAGCATTAGAGATAAAGGAACTAGTGTTAGGGACGGAACATCCGTCGACGGCGGAGACGTACAATGGCCTGGCCGGGGTGTATAAAGCAAAGGGAGACTACGGGAAGGCACTGGAATACTACGGAAAGGCTCTTGCCATCAGCGAGAGCGTGCTAGGGACGGAGCATCCGTCTACGGCGACGACGTACAACAATATGGCTTTGGTGTATAAAGCTCAGGGCGACTACGAGAAGGCCCTGGAATACTCCGGAAAGGCTCTTGCCATCAGCGAGAGCGTGCTAGGGACGGAGCATCCGTCTACG
>JAUMWM010000019.1:0-7154 GCA_030529705.1 Lachnospiraceae bacterium | reverse complement strand
GGGACGGAGCATCCGTCTACGGCTACGACGTACAACAATATGGCCTTAGTGTATCAAGCTCAGGGCGACTACGAGAAGGCACTGGAGTACTATAAGAGAGCGTATAGTATACGGTTGTCAAGGTTCGGAGAGAATCATCCGTATACCAAAGGCACAAAGCGCGGCATTGAGGTTGTGGAATCATTGATGAAGTAAAGCTGCGCTTTGCGGAGTTTGCTATACAAAATTAGCTATTAGACTCGTTGGATAAAACAGAGGAGGAAGAAAACCATGTTGAAAGCATATTGTTACAGCAGATGCACCACCTGCAAGAAAGCCCTGAAATGGCTGGATGAACACAAGATCGAGTATGATTTTGTTGACATTAAAGCGGATCATCCCGATGAGGAAGCGATTCGGAAATACCACGCCATGAGCGACCTGCCGCTAAAAAGGTTCTTCAACACCAGTGGTCAGATTTATAGGGAAATGGGGCTGTCGAAGAAGCTGCCTTCCATGAGCGAAGACGAACAGTTTGCCTTGCTGGCAACAGACGGCATGATTGTGAAGAGACCACTTCTTGTTGGAGATGATTTTGTCTTGACAGGGTTCAAGGAAGCGGAGTGGGCTGAGAAACTTTTGTGATAGCTGGGTTGTCCGTTCTTTGTCCACAACACATTTTGAGGAGGGAGCGTTATGGACAGAGCAAGCGGCAGGCTGACAGTATTTTTCGAGGATCCGTTCTGGGTTGGCGTATTTGAACGGGTATCCGACGGGAAATTGTCCGTCAGCAAGGTTACATTCGGGACCGAACCGAGGGACTATGACATTCTGGAATTTGTCCTCAAGAATTACTACAAGCTGAAGTTCAGTCCGGCTGTTGAATACGAGGCAAGGAAATCGGCGGACAATCCGAAGCGGCGGCAGCGGGAAGCCCGCAAGCAGGTGCAGGGTTCCGGGATTGGAACCAAGTCGCAGCAGGCATTGCAAATGCAGCGAGAGGAGATGAAGACCAAACGAAAGCGGATCAGTAAAGAGCAGAGAGAGGCTGAGAAGCAGCGACTCTTCGAATTAAAACAGCAGAAACGAAAAGAGAAACACAGGGGGCATTGATGTAATGCCCCTCCTTTTTTGAATTATGGAGCCGTTTCTATGAATACATCTGTCTGCGCGTACCGTACCAGGTCGTCTGCCCTTTTGTTCGGACTAATCCAGTCATTGATTATATTCGCAGGTAACATTAGCGGCATCCTGTCGTGGATTTTTTTCAGTTCCTCTGTTGGTTGCTTCGTAAGGACAGAAAACACAGGATATTTCAAATCCTGGAATTCCTCGATGCGGTAAAGGCCGGCGAGGAAGATGAGGGAGGAGCCTTTCGGCTGTATAAGGTATTTTCTTCCGGTCTTCGTTTTCCCATCCGCTGTGGGGATATGCTCCCACTCAAAATACCAGGATGCGGGGATAATGCAGCGGTGGCGGTCCCACCCATCTTTCCAAACATCCTTTTTCGAAGCTGTTTCCACTCTTGCGTTTACGACTGGGCGGTTCAGGCCGGGAATCCTGTATCCCCAGACCATGGGGAAGACGGCGCGGTTTCCGTTCTTATCCGGCGCAATTACAGGGACCATGTCCGTGGGTCTGATTTCACCGTCTGTTTTCAGCGGCTTTCCCAGTTTGTCAATCATCCTGCCTGCAAGGGAGGACCTCTTCGCCGTTTCTACGATCGGCCGTAGTTCGGGCGACATTTCCATGTAGTATCTTGTGCACATCTATTCCATGCCTCCGGTTGGTTTTTGAAACTTAGGATAGAATTATCATCAACCACATGGCGTATGGTGTCAACCATTTTTTAATGTTTCACATCCCGCAAACCATACGGAAAATGTTGACAAATAACGGTAGGCGTTTCATGATGTATAACGGATGCTGTTGGCATGAAATCCTTCGCTTCGCTCAGGATGACAGGGTGTCAGTGAACAGTTGAATCAGGGCAACCATATAGTTGGAATTTTTGCGTACGAGGCAGGGTATGAAAAAAATCAGGGCAGGGTTATTTTTTCTTGCGACGGTCGTGTTCGTGGGACTCCTGTGTTACGCGGTGTTTAATGCGCTGGCGATCTACATTCCCCAGAGGCGGGAAATCAGGAAGTTTGAAAAATTGAAGGAGAGCGTGCGCGCGTTGTCGATGGTGCATTTGCCGGATGCGCCGACATACCCGGCCCAGATCATGTTCCTTTCGACATGCAGCTATCATACCGAGGACGGGCGGTTCGTCGTGGCGGCGTATCGGGTGGAGTAGGCGTTCATTCAGAGGGGAGTGCATGAATGGCAAACCGCTTGTGAGAGCATTCCGTCTATGCTATATTTGAATGTGATACAGATGACGGCAAATTCCTTTTTATGGCTAAGATATGAGGATTGAGATGGGTATTAAGATTCAGTCATCACAAGATATTTTTCGCGATTTAAGAGAAAGCGGATCATATTATATTGATAAGACGGAAACCATTCGGGAATATCTGGAAAAACATTTTGAGAAAGCCGTCATGTTCACAAGGCCGAGACGGTTTGGCAAATCGCTTACCTTGACCATGTTCCGAGATTTTCTGGATATCAGACAGGATAGTAAAAGTATCTTTGAAGGCTTGAAGATTATGGATTATCCGGAACTGGTAAAAGAGTACATGAATCAGTATCCGGTGGTATTCCTCTCGCTAAAGGAAGTGTTCGGGGAAGATTTTGGAGCGATATTTGCAAATTTCAAGATAGCTGTTTCTGATCTATGCAAGCAATACAATGTTTTATTGGAAAGCGACAGGGTGCTTGAAGAAGACAAATCACTACTTCGTTTGCTTAGAAAGCAGTCTGCGGATGAGGCAAATACAATCGCAGTACTAAATACAGTTTCCCGTATGCTGCATGACCATTATCAAAAGCCTGCATTTGTCATCATCGATGAGTATGACGTCCCAATGGCAAAAGCGCTTGGCACGCCTGCATACGATAAAGTCCGGGACATGGTAGAGCATATGCTCAGCTATGTATGCAAAACAAACAGTGATGTAAAGGGCATCATTCTGTCCGGCTGTCTCTATACGGTAAAAAATAGCACTTATACCGGTGTGAACAATATTGTACCGTACACGGTTCTGTCGCCTTTGCATGCATCCTCGATAGGCTTCACGGACGAAAACGTGAGGTTGCTCCTTTCGGATGCGGGACTCGCTGATCTGTACGATACCGTGGAGGAATGGTACGATGGGTATATCTTTGGCCGGGAGAGAATGTATTGTCCCTGGGATGTGCTGTCCTTTGTCAAATCCAAACTAGACGGTTCGTACAGCGAGGCGATGGGACCTGAAAGCTATTGGCTGAACACTTCGGAGACATCCCTGAACCTGATTCATGGCTTCCTTGGAAGAACGACAGCCGCAAATGAACGGTTTGAGCAACTGCTGGCCGGAAACACCATTGAGTGTAGCGTGAATGAATTTGTCCCTTATCACAAAATCCATGAGAGCGGCGAAAACGTGTGGTCGGCACTGGTGGAAACAGGCTATCTGACGAAAACGGTGACAGAAAAAATGCCTCTCATGCCGCTTAAGATTCCAAACAAAGGAATTCAAATAGTCTTCCGCCAGGAAGTATGGAACTATTTCAACGACAAGGTGGATAATGTCTTTGTCCGGGACCTGGTGAATGCGCTCTGGGCAGGGGAGATCCAGAAGGCGGAGGAAGCCCTGAATCAGATTCTGGAAGCAACGCTGTCCTTCTATCATGAATACCATGAATACAGTTATCACTTAATCCTGGACGGATTCTTCACAGGATTGGGCTACCGGGTTCAGTCCGAAAGAGAGACAGGGTACGGGAGAAGTGACCTGATTATCCCGGATCCTGTACGTCAGCGGTGCCTGCTTCTGGAACTCAAACATGTTGAGAAGGAATCTGAAATGGAGGCTGCCCTTCAGGAGGCGGAGAGTCAGATTATAAAGAAGAAGTATGAGAGCGAGCTGATTTATGAAGGCTATGGCACGAGAATTCAGTACGGCATGGCTTTCTGCGACAAACGGACGCTTATGACGAGAGTGTATTGAAATCTGGATTGAATTTCACGGATTTCTTGTAAAAATTGCTGATTGTTTTATTGAAAAGGTCTATTGTATTTGGTATATTTTTTTATGCAATCAAAAGAAGGGAAAGAGACAAAACTGGGAGAGCAGGCCTTGGAGCCGTCGGCAGGTGGGAAGGTTGTAAAAGCCGGCGGGACGGACAGGGGGACAAGGCGGAAAGAGAAGACCACGAAGCAAATGGCGCTAGGCCTTCTGTTTGAACTCGTGGCTATCGCCATCGCCGTCTGGGTTTTGCTTAGTTTTTTCACGAATTCGAACTATGAAGTCTACGATGAAAATGGCTCCAACCCGCAGACCGTAAAGGGCGTTGCGTTTACCGTCACCTCGCAGGAGATTCGGGACGGCGAAAGCAAGTCGGTTGTTTTGACAAATACCTACAATCGGGAGACCGTGACGCTCACGGCAAATAAGCGGTGGGCAAGCCCGTCAGGGTCGGCGATTTCCTGGCCGGCGGGGAAAACGGTGGTGTTTGAACTCGGTACGGTGGATGGTGCGGGGATCTTTACCAGGCTTTCGGACGTGTCCCGGGTAACCCTTGACAACGTGAAGGATGCAAACGGATCAGAGCCGGTATCCGGGCGTACCGTGTCCGGCAAGGTGGCCAGCAACCCGATCATTATATGCACGAACGCCAAAGAGGTCATCATACCTTCGGGGGTTTTCGGGTCTTCCGGCTTCTTTACGGCGGCTATACCTATATTGCTTTTCGTCATGTTGCTGCTCAGAAATCGCAGGAGAGGGTAGGGCCTTCTCCTGCGTTTTGCTTATATTACTATGGAGAGGTTGAAATGAAGAAGAAATCTTATGTAACGCCATGCGGGACGATTCATTACTGGGTAGGCCGGGAGGCTTTGCACTCATCGCCTCAGCTCATTTTCCTGCCGGGACTCACTGCGGACCATAGGCTATTTGCGAAACAGATACAGTATTTTGAAGGCAAATACCCCGTTTTTGTGTGGGATGCGCCGGGGCATGCGGCATCATGGCCGTTTGCGCTGACATTTGCCTTGATGGATAAAGCCAGATGGCTGGATGAAATCCTGCAAAAGGAAGGGTATGAGGAGCCGGTCATTATAGGCCAGTCCATGGGCGGATATGTCGGCCAGGCGTACTCGCAGCTATTTCCGGAGAAACTCAAAGGCTTTATTTCCATCGATTCCGCGCCGTTGCAGAGGCGGTACGTGACGGCGGCAGAGATATGGCTCTTGAAGCGGATGGAAGGAGTTTACCGTCATTATCCCTGGAGGGCTCTTCTGAAATCAGGGACAAATGGCGTTGCAACGTCTGATTACGGCAGAAAGCTGATGTATAAGATGATGATGGTTTATGATGGTGATCAGGATAGGTATGCGAAGCTAGCCGGACACGGTTTCCGGATGCTTGCAGATGCGATGGAGGCCGATCTTCCCTACGAAATCAGGTGTCCTGCCCTCCTCATTTGCGGAGAGAAAGATATGGCGGGTTCGACCGCCAGGTACAATAGGGCCTGGCACCGGGAGACGGGGATTCCGATAGAATGGATACCGGGGGCGGGACATAATGCAAATACTGATGCGCCGGAGACTGTCAATGCCATTATTATGAGATTCGTCGAAGCTCTATAAAGAAACTACCAGTCAAGCCGTATGGGTAGAAGGAGTTGTTGGATTTCCATGAAATGGAATGTCCTTTCCGTTTGAAGTTTACGCAGAAGAAGGACGTTTCTCTTCTGCGTTCAAAAATCGAAAGAGAGGGATGATCCTTCTCTTTCGTTAATTTATGAAAAGAATTGGAAAAACTTTGGTAATGAGAAAATGATGATGGAGACTCCGAATTACATGACGGCAAATGTCGTAAAGAACTTAGGCATATATATTCATATACCATTTTGCGTAAGGAAGTGTAAATACTGTGACTTTCTCTCGATGCCTGCCGATGATGTTACCAGGCACAAATATGCGATCGCACTGTGCGGCGAAATTCGTGCAGCCGGGTGTGCGTGGAAGGCGGGAGAGAGTGGCGAAGGGAATCGTAACCTATATGGATCTAGTCTCTACGCTGACAACTTTTCAGGGAGAATGGAAAAGGAGGACGGTGAGGAAGGTCGAAAGGGTTCGCCGGTCGATACGATTTTTATTGGGGGCGGAACGCCAACCACCCTCGAACCGACCGACCTCGCTATGATTATGGAGTGCGTGCACGAAAACTTCTATATCCTGCCAGATGCGGAGATTACTATGGAGATGAATCCGGGAACCTTCTCTGAGGGGATGATTGCATTTGTCCGAAAATATGTGAATCGGGTGAGCATCGGGCTGCAGTCGGCTTTGGACGAGGATTTGCGGATGCTGGGGCGGATTCACACGTATCAGGAATTTGAAAACTGTTATAGGGAGCTTCGAGAGGCGGGAGTTTCAAATATCAACGTTGACCTCATGTCGGCGATTCCTGGCCAGACGGTTCAAGACTGGGAAGAGACGCTCAGAAAAGTCGTTGCCCTCTCCCCGGAACACATCAGCGCATACAGCCTGATTATTGAGGAGGGGACGCCGTTTTTCGACATGCGTGAAAGAGGGGAACTTGATCTTCCGGACGAGGAGGAAGAGCGGGAGATGTACCATTTGACCAAAAAGGTTCTTGACGAGACCGGTTATCATCGGTATGAAATCAGCAACTATGCGAGAGCCGGATACGAGTGCCGGCACAATATGCGGTACTGGCGGAGGGAACCTTATTTCGGTTTTGGGCTTGGAGCGGCTTCGATGTACGATGAAGCTATGATAGATTCGCAATCATTTGGGCTTGGAGCGGCTTCGATGTACGATAGCGCCATGATGGATTCGCAAATGAGGGTTGATAAAATAAAGAACGGTGAGTGCCGAAGAAACAACCAGACAGATCTCCATGCGTATATCGAGCGTTACGGTTCTCATGAAAAGGGCATCTCTTGGATGAAAGATTTTCAGGATGAAGGGGTTCAGATCCATAGGCTGACAAAAGAGGAGGCTATGGAGGAGTTTATGTTTCTGGGACTGCGCATGACGGAAGGGGTTTCAGAGCAGC
>JAUMWM010000109.1 GCA_030529705.1 Lachnospiraceae bacterium | reverse complement strand
AAAATTTTTTGACCCAAAAGGACCGTCCCCGCGGGCCGAACCCGCCAGGTCGAACGCATGAGGAAAACCCTAGCGGAGCGACCCGCAAGGGTCGCTCCGCTAGGGTGTTTTTTTATTCGATGAGGTTTTTTATTCGATATAAGAGCCGTCGCTCCTCTTCGGGATGCTCGCGAAGCCCTTTGCAAGGTCCTCGTCCGTCGGGATGTAGTCGTTCATAGTCCCGTTGTTGAACTGCTCGTAAGCCACCATGTCGAAATAGCCCGTGCCGGTGAGGCCGAATACGATGGTCTTCTCCTCGCCGGTCTCCTTGCATTTTAACGCCTCGTCGATAGCCGTGCGGATTGCATGGCTGGATTCCGGAGCCGGGAGGATGCCCTCCGTGCGGGCGAACAGCTCGGCTGCCTTGAAGACCTCGGTCTGCTCGACGGAGACGGCCCGCATGTAGCCGTCGTGGTAGAGCTGGGAGAGGACAGGGCTCATGCCGTGGAAGCGGAGGCCGCCGGCGTGGTTGGCTGACGGGATGAAGTCATGGCCGAGCGTGTACATCTTGGCGAGCGGCGTGACCATGCCGGTGTCGCAGAAGTCGTAGACGTATTTGCCGCGCGTGAAGCTCGGGCAGGATGCCGGCTCGACCGCTATGATGTCGTAATCCGCCTCGCCGCGGAGCTTCTCGCCCATGAACGGGGCAATCAGGCCGCCGAGATTGGAGCCGCCGCCGGCACAGCCGATGATCATGTCCGGCTTGATGCCGTATTTGTCGCAGGCGGCCTTCGTCTCAAGGCCTATGACCGACTGGTGCAGGAGAACCTGGTTCAAAACACTGCCGAGAACGTAGCGGTAGCCTTCATTTGTCACGGCGACTTCGACCGCCTCGGAAATTGCGCAGCCAAGAGAACCTGTCGTGCCCGGGTGGGCTTTGAGAATCTCGCGGCCGATATTTGTCGTATCGGATGGGGACGGAGTGACCTCCGCGCCGTATGTGCGCATGACTTCGCGGCGGAAAGGCTTCTGCTCGTAGGAGACCTTGACCATGTAGACCTTGCAGTCGAGGCCGAAGAACGCGCAGGCCATGGAGAGGGCCGTGCCCCACTGGCCGGCGCCGGTCTCTGTCGTGACGCCCTTGAGGCCCTGCTTCTTGGCGTAATAAGCCTGGGCGAGGGCAGAGTTCAGCTTGTGGCTGCCGGAAGTGTTGTTGCCTTCGAATTTGTAGAAAATATGGGCCGGCGTGTCCAGGGCTTTCTCCAGATATTCCGCATGCATGAGCGGCGACGGGCGGTAAATCTTGTAGAAGTCATGGATCTCATCCGGGATGTCGTAGTAGGCGGTCGCATCGTCCAGCTCCTGCGCGACCAGCTCCTCGCAGAAGACCGGGGACAGGTCGGCGGCTCCCATCGGCTGCAGGGTGCCCGGGTTCAGGAGCGGGGCCTGCTTGACTTTCATATCCGAGCGGACATTATACCATTTCTTCGGAATTTCCTTCTCTTCGAGGTACATCTTGTAAGGTACGTCATACTTTTTGCTCATGATTGCTCTCCTTTCATTTGTCGGGCAGGAAGCGGATTTGCGGAAAGGGTTCACGGTGTGAACGCTTGATTACCTGCCCGTTCATTTGTAGGGCAGGAATTGGTTTGCGAAAGGCGCGCTGCCCATTTGTAAATGATGGTCGGGGATGAGCGGTTAGACAAATAAAAACGCTCCTGTCCCCATCAAAATTGAAGGGACAAGAGCGGTTATACTCCTGCGGTGCCACCCAACTTGACGCTTGCTGCGCCCACTCATGCATACCATCATATGCGGGAATTTGGTTACGGAGTTCCTCTCCGTCGCACCTACTGCCCGCACGAAGCGCGGGGTTCGGATTGCCCTCGGAAGCCCATTCGCATTACATTTCTCTCCGCATTTCCACTGTCTGCGGCTCACTGGCCAGAAAGCGGTAATGTTACTATTTCTTCCTCATAGGTTTGTAGCTGTATTAAGTTGCTAACACTTTAGCACGATAAAATGATGTTGTCAAATATTTTTTTTAGGAATTTTAGGTTTTTTTTAGGAATTTTAGGTTTTTGTGAGGACGACATCCTGGATCATGCCGTAATAACGACCTCTTTTCCTCTGAAACCCAGCCCGTATTTGCGAATCGCATTTGCCGGAATCCCTCTGGCCAGCAGTTCCGCATCGTAGGCTTTTTCTTCTATCTGTGTCCTTGCACGCAGAGCCGTATCCTCCGGAGACTGATCTCCTTTGGATTTGTCAAATACTTTAAATTCCAGTATTGCGGCGAACGCGCCCCCTCCTACGGTCGGCGATTCCGCCTGATTTCCGTTTTGCGGTTCGACAAAAGTAGACTTTCCGACAGGTTCCACGCATACATCATATCGGCCGAATCCCGCCTCCCGATTGGATGTCACCAGATAGTCTTCCGACAGGCAAGTCAGCATGCCAAGCGCAAGTGCATGGAAAAAATTCTCCGGCTGAACGTTGCCATCTGACGGTTTGACGCCGCTGTCAAAACCGGATGCGCAGACAAGAACCACCTGCTGCATGGCCTCATTCATGCCTCGAATGTCATCTGACTGCAGGGCATTTGCAAATGCCTCCATGTAATTTCCAGATTTTGTGTTAAACCACTCCTGCACCATTTTAGTCAGACAGACTTTCGCTTCATAATTTGTCAGACGCATCGTTGTCTTTGCTAAAGCGAAGCTCTCCTCGCCAATCTCCGGCTTGACATATCCTGCCGCTATGAAGAGAGACCAGACTGCGTTCTCATTCATATCCAGCCTCGGAAAAACCAGGTCTTCTCTGATGTTTTTCCGGATTTCGCCCCCGTGAAGAAGGTCTTCAAGTCCCTCCTTGATGTTTGCCCCTCCCCTGCGAACCAGGTGGTCAATGAGTCCGATTCCACCGGATTGCGCCCAGTAGTCCTGCGGCGGCATATTTCTATTTGCAAGATAATTCACAATGGACCAGGGATTATAAATCCCCATTTCCGCCCCGATCGTAAACCCATCGTACCAGCGGCAAATCAGTTCTTTCTGGTCAGAAAGATGGTATTCTTCCAGAATCTCTTCCATCTCCTCTCCCGTGAAGCCGAAAACATCATTATAACCTCCGGAAAGGACCGAGCAGACAGCCAGATTATTCATATCCGAAAAGAGAGATTCCTTCGCTATGCGTGTGATTCCCGAAATCACCGCCCTGCCAAGATGCTCATTTTCCTTGAACGTCTCCGCAAAAAGCTCCTGCATGACAGAAATCGCCTCGTCATAATAGCCTTTCAGATAGGCCGTCTGAATTGGCGTGTCGTACTCATCCATAAAAATGAAAACTTTTTTTCCGTGGTGGCGGAACAGCCAGATGGACAGGAAATGAAAGATGTGCGTTAATATGAAAACATATTCTTCAAATTCAAGCGTCTGCTTTTCCGGATCCGGAATCTTGGGGACGATTTTGGACATCTGGGCAAATACATCCCTCTCATCCTCGTTAAGCGCATCCGAGTTCAGCAAATAGCGGTACCGCCCGAGAAGAACCGCAATTCTTCCGGCGATTTCCCGCAGCATCGCCATAAATGACTTCCCTTTCAGCCCCGCAAATGAAATCCTAATCGTAGGAACCGTTCCCTGCATCTCCATCATCGCTGTGTCGCGGCTGATTGCAAGCCCTTCAAAGAGGTCTTTCCTTCCTGCATAAGGCAAGGAGAAAAAACAGTCAAGCATGTCCATCGTGAGGGTCTTGCCGAAGCGCCGGGGCCGCGTAATCAGGGTAATGTCATCATGTTTTCGATACCAGCGCGCTATGAAGGACGTCTTATCCACATAAAACAGATTCTCGTTCCTGATTTTTTCAAATTCTTGTATCCCCAGCCCTACTGTTCGCATGGAATCGCCTCCCTTCCCATATCGCTCATATCATTATTATACAGCAAACAAATGGCAAAACAAGGCGGAACGTCACGCCTCCCCCAGATAGATTTTCAACTGCCGCACCGCATCCGCAATGAGCCGGCCAGTCCCGATGTCCGATGCGCCCGCGATATAATTGTCGCAGTTGCCAAACGGAATCATGATCCGCTTGGCCGAAGCCCTGGCCACGCTGCTGGCCATCAGCGGCGTGATCTCCCCCAGCATGGCATCCGCAATCACCATCCCAACCGGACCGATGATCACATCCGCCATTTTGCTTACCACCCGGACGGGGTTCTCGCCGGTCGCAGCCTCGTCGGCTCCCGCTTTCAGCATGGCGGCCGTTGCGATGGAATTTGTCCCAACCGCAATAATGCGCGCGTCAAGCCCCTCTTTTCGGATCAGGGTGATGAGCTGCTTCCCGACCCCTCCGCCCTGGGCGTCCAGCACCATGACCGTTTTCCGATTTCCCATCTCAAGCCCCCTTTCGCAGTTCCTCCGCCATCCTTTCTGCAAATACCTTATGACCCTCCTCCGAAAAATGGAGACCGTCATACATCAGGGCGATGGGCCAGTTGGATGCATCGATAAAATACGCGCCCTCCTCCTCGGCAACCTCCGCATATTCAGATGGCAGTTCCTCCATAACCTTCGATATCTCCCCCGCCGTCTGCGCCGCAGATAGCCCTATCATCTGGAAAAATAGTACGTTCGTGGATGGCGAGGGAGGACAGAGCAGGAAAATGCGCTTGTCCGGACGCTCCCCAAACTCACGAAGCTCCGGAACATTTTGGAACATATTCCTCATGCGGTCTCCCAGCATGTTTGCCGTAGCGCCTTTCAGCATGAACATGTCGTTGGTGCCGAGCATGATGACGAGCGCATCCGCATCCATGTTGCGCCGCACTATCCGTGAAAGGTTTTGAAACCCTCCATCCCCATCCGGAATCATCCTCCCATTCATCCCCTCGTTCACAATCTCATATTCCGGCATGGCGTCGAGGATTCCGGTCCAGCGTTCCTCTTTCGGCAGCCTCCCCGGCGTGCCGGCGCGCGGGTCGAAACCATACGTATTGGAATCTCCATAGCACACAATTTTCATGATAAGTCTTTTTCCTCCTCCCCTCTCTAGGACATCCTGAACCAGAAGAGCTGTTTTAACATAATTCAGATTTTGACAAGCTTGTCGTCAAAAACGAAGATTCTTTCCCTCACCATATTCTACACGATTTGCCCGCTTATTTCCACACCACTGAACATTTATATCTTGATTCTTACATAGCTCGTAACATTTCCATTATAGAAATCACTTGTACCATATGATATTATAACTATTAATGATTTCAGTGCAAAATGCATCTTTCCCTGTGCGAGGATTTTTGTTCCAGCTTGTGCCACAACATCTGGGGGCGATGTGGCGCATCGTTCCCAGATGTTGTGGTGCAAGATGGGACAAAAAGACCGCACAGGGAAAAAGGCCCATTTTGCACTGGAATCATTAATAGTATATGGGTTGGGAGGTATCCAAGAAATGAACAAAATGTTGGTAGCGTATTTCAGTGCAAGCGGCGTGACGAAAGGCGTAGCGGAAAAACTGGCGTCGGCAATCGGCGCAGATCTTTTTGAGATTGTCCCGGAGGAACCGTACACGGAAGAAGACCTTGACTGGATGGACAAGAGCAGCAGGAGCACTCTGGAGATGAGCGACAAGAGCAGCAGGCCGGAAATTGCCAGCAGGGTGGATGACATGTCGGCGTATTCGCATGTATTTGTCGGTTTCCCAATCTGGTGGTATCGCGAGCCCTCCATCATCGACACGTTCATGGAGAGCTACAATTTCGAGGGGATTACTGTGATACCTTTCTGCACATCCGGCGGGAGCGGAATCGGACAGTCAGATGATAATATGCGGGCGCTGGCGCCTGCGGCTAAGGTTGCGGTGGGCAAGAGGTTTTCTGCAAATGCATCCGCCAAGGAGCTTGGTGACTGGGCGAAGGGGGTTATGTAAAGGTTCTTTTTCGCAATTCTGCATTTGACGGCTATGCTGGAAAAATGTTAAAATAAGGCATGGACTTTTAAGAGGGACGGTGCAGAGACGGCTGAAGCCGTCGGGAGGCGCACAGAAGTGCGTATCGCCGCAAGTTGTCCAAGGGAGCTATCGAAGAATAACTCAGCTTTGTTAAATAATGTTGCAGATAGGTCATGAAGGCATACGTTTTCCCGGAAGGGGAGGTATGCCTTTTTGTATTCATAGGGCTGCGTAAGGCATTTGTCCGACTTTGCCGGAATGCGGTTCGCAAAAAGGATAGAGGTCGGTACAGCCTCCATCTACTTTAATGGGTTTCATATGAAGAAGTATGTACTTCAAAGATTTTTACAACTGATACCGGTATTGATAGGGATCACGTTCCTTTCATTTGCCATGTTGCGGCTTGCGGGCAGCGATGTGGTGGAGGAGTTATATGCAAATGCCGGCAGCGCCGTCTCTCAAGATATCCTGGATGCGAGGCGAGTGGAGCTGGGGCTGGATAGGCCGTTTCTCGTGCAGTATTTTTCCTGGCTTGCCGGCATGTTGCGGGGCGATATGGGGACTAGCTATGTTTCGGGGAAGGACGTGTTCGGGACATTTGCATCCAAGCTCCCGGCGACCTTGTTTCTGACCGCCGTTTCTATTTTGCTGACCATCGTGATTTCCATTCCGCTGGGCGTGCTATCGGCCGTGCGGCACGGCCGGGTCACGGACTATGTTCTGCGGTTTTTGAGCTTTGTCGGCAATTCCATGCCGAACTTTTTCGTAGCCCTGCTGCTCATGGAGATTCTTTCCATCAGGCTGGGGTGGCTTCCCGTCATCTCTGCCGGGATTTCTGTGAAGAGCGTCGTCATGCCGGCGCTGACCCTTGCGATCGCCATGTCCGCCAAATACATGCGGCAGGTCCGGGCCGCAGTTCTCGATGAACTGAACCGTGACTATGTGGACGGAGCCAGAGCGAGGGGCGTGAAAGGGAGCGTCATTCTTCTTGGGAGCGTGCTTCGTTCCTCCATGCTGGCAATCATAACCCTGCTGGCGCTTTCTATCGGCAGCCTGCTCGGAGGTACGGCCATCATCGAGAGCATTTTTATGTGGGACGGGGTCGGGAAGTTCGCCGTGGATGCCATCACCATGCGCGATTATCCGCTGATCCAAGCCTATGTGGTCTGGATGGCGATTATCTATGTGGTCGTCAATCTGGTGGCGGACTTGTTGTACTATGCGCTGGATCCTCGGATTCGGCTGTCGCAGGAGGCTGGGATTGAGTGAACCGACGATTCGGATTCAAAAAGTAAAAAAGAATACCGTCAGGACTCGGCTGATCATCTTCGGGACTCTCGCCGCACTCTTGCTCATCGGATCTTTATTCGCGGACCATCTGGTGCCGTACGATCCGTATTTGCAGGATCTCTCAAATGCAAAAGCCGTCCCCTCCGCCGCTCATCTTCTTGGCACGGATCGCTATGGGCGCGATATGCTATCCCGCGTGATTGTCGGCAGCCGGATGAGCATTTTCGGAACGCTCCTGCTCGTAGCAATTACGACGACGATCGGTACGGCAGTTGGCATTATCTGCGGTTTGCACGGCAAATGGCTCGATACCGTCCTGATGCGCGTCTCGGATATGTTTCTCGCGTTTCCGGGGCTTGTCTTCGCGCTTGCGGTTGCCGGCGTTTTGGGAGGCGGCCTGCAGAATGCCATTATTGCGCTGGCGGCGATTTCCTGGCCGAAATATGCTCGGATTGCCAGGAGCCAGACCCTGTCGCAAAAGGAGATGACTTATATAAAGGCGGCTTATCTTGCGGGCAGCGGGACCGGGAAGATTCTCTTTATCCATATCCTTCCCAATATCATGGGACCGATACTGGTTACGGCCATGTTGGATATCGGCACGATGATGATGGAGTTGGCCGGGCTTAGTTTCCTGGGGCTTGGCGCAAAGCCGCCCGCAGCGGAGTGGGGCAGCATGATGAGCGACACGAGGAGCCTGCTATCTACAGTTCCGTGGGTGACGTTGTCTCCGGGATTTGCCATATTTCTATCCGTCATGATATTTAATTTGCTTGGAGATACGATTCGGGACTATGCGGACCCGAAGATGAGGAATCGGTGAAGATTTTCGGCCCGCGGGGACGGTCCTTTTGGACCAAAAAATTTCGTCCCGTGGGGACGGTCCTTTTGGACCA
>JAUMWM010000108.1 GCA_030529705.1 Lachnospiraceae bacterium | reverse complement strand
TTACTCTTTCACACCAAAGTAGTCTGTTTCTGTGACACATTGGTTGTCATCCTGAGCGTAGCGAAGGATCTTTCACCAAAAACAAATCCTTTATGTAAAAGATCCTTCGCTAACGCTCAGGATGACAAGAGGGAGGCACATGGTGTGAACAGATCCTTTATGTAAAAGATCCTTCGCTAACGCTCAGGATGACAAGAGGGAAGCACATGGTGTGAACTGTCACCTTATCAAATCGTCCACATCCCTCTCCGCCTGGTCCTGCGACCTGAACTGGACAGTGTGGATTCCCAGCTCTCTCGCAGGCACCAGGTTCATCTCCAGATCGTCTATAAAAATGCAGCGTTCCGGGTCAAGCTGGTATTTCTCGATGAGTGCCTGGTAGAATGCCATATCGGGCTTTACCAGATGCAAATCGCAGGAAAAAAGCCCGCCGTCCATCTCCGGCAGGAAATACAGGGCATCCTTGCACTCCCGCATGATTTTCGGGGAGTAGTTGGAGAGATACAGCAATTTGCAGCCGGACTCTTTCACATGCCTAAGCCAGGGAATGGTCGCGGCTTTCGGCTCAACGATGCCGTGGACATTTGAAAACATGTGACGGATCTCCGGCTCGACTTCCGGATCATTTGCAATAAACAAATCAAGAATCTCCTCCTCCGACAGATTATTCAAATCCATCTGCACCCAGTCTTCCGAGCGCATGGTGGCATACATCACTCTGTCCGCAATTTCCCCTGTGAAGCCCTTTTTCTCAAGGAACCTGTAGCGCCCCAGTTCAACGAGGACCCCTCCGATGTCAAAGATGACGGTATTGATAGCGGCGTTATTTCGGTTTCCCATAATCTGCACTCCTTCCTTCTTCGTAAAATTCTTTCTTCTATTATATTATCGCATCAGAAAATTTCATAGCTGAAAAAAAGAATAATAAAAAAGACTGGCAAGCCGAACCATTTGTATTCGAGTGCGTCTTTATGTACGACACAATTTGTTCATAATCTTCTTTAAAATTATTATGACCCTTTCCTCCCGACTGCCGTATAACACTAAGGAACAACAAGCAATATTTGTTCCGCAGCATAATTTGTAAAAGCAAGTGTAATCCACTGATTACTATGAATATGAGGAGAACGCAAAAATGAAGACGACAAAGAACGTAAATATAAAATCTTTCCTGAAATCCGCAACTGTTACGGGGCTCGCAGCCCTCACGGCCCTGACCTCCCTCGGCATGGGCAGCATGAACGTATTCGCAGATGACGTAAAGCTCCCGACGTATGTCTTTAACGGGACAAATGCAGAGCGCGCCATCTCCGATTACTTCGTAAACGGCTTCACGGCCATGGGCGAAAACACGGTCGTCATCCCGCACATGGACATCCTCGACACGAAGGACAACGGATCGACGTTCGACGTGTACGGCGACTTCTATGTCCTGGAGTACGACAAGCAGGGCAATACATTCGCAGCGACCCAGACCGCACCCGAAAGCGCAGGCCGCTTCACTCTGGCGAAAAACAACGACGGCACCTTCACGGTTGCCTCCTACCAGAGCGTACCGGCAAATGCCGACAAGGATGCTTTCAAAGAAGTGTTCGGAAAGAACCTCGGCGAAGAAGCCTATGACGTATACAAGGAAGACCTGAACTCGGATCTCTGGAATACGATCCGCGCGGAAGACATCGGCTACTACTCCTATGACAACAACCTCGGTCTCGGCAAGATTGAGGTGGACGAGAACCATTCGATCGATGTGGCAAATGTCTCCTTCTCCGCGAAGAGCTCCCGCACGATGTATGTCCAGGAAGATGCAAATGTAAGGTCGGCCGGCTCAAAGCTCGCTACTGCATTTGACGGACTCGGAAGAGGCGAGGACATCGTCGTGACAGGTATGGCAAACGGCTGGGGCCGCGTCACCATGAATGGCCGCACCGGCTACATCTCATCTTCACTCCTTGGCGACAGCAAGCCTGCAAAGCAGGAGAAGAAGAAAGAGGACGTAGAAATAAGCAGTACATCCGGTAAAATCGAGTACTATGACGGCGACAAGGTAACCGTCAACGGAGTGACTGCTTACGTGACAGAAGACACCAACCTCGAAGGATACCTCGTAGTCGGCAATACGGCGGACCTCAAGTGGAAAAAGGTCGGCAATGACCGCAGAGAAGCCCTGCTCCTTCGCGCGTCATGGGATTACGATGAGAAGAAATCCGATGATGGGTATGTCGTTGTGGAGATTCCGGATGAGGACGAAGAATCTGATGAAGTAATGGTTGACATTCCGGATGAGGACGAAAACGATGGTTCCGCCGACCAAGCTGAGACATACGACGAGGACGTCGTGGTCGATATCGAGGACTGAACTATTACTGATTATTATAGTAAACGAATGAAATGAATTCGTATACTATAACGATGCACACGGATTTTGTAAGGAAATTTGCCGCTTACTCGGCCAAAATCCGACTCAGTAAACGAACAAACTGCAAACAATTTGTTCGTTTACTATAAATAGGCCTTAAGAACTGTTCAGAAATAAGCTCTACAGATTGCGCAGGATTTTCTTTCGATAACATCCGAGGAAAATCCTGCGCATAGTGGGTTATGTAAGAGATTTTCTCCGAGTGATATCGGGAGAAAAGACAAGCAAGATATATTTCATCTTCTCGCCTTATTCTTCGCTTCCTCAAGTATCATGAAGGTCCTGTACATCTTAAGCCGGAGAAGCAGAATCTTGAGCCTATTCTTCTTTGAAAAATACTTTAACTCGCATTTCTCGAGCCCCTTCCTGTACGGATTCCGGACGGCCAGTTCCCTCAAGTCCCGCACCTTCTCAGAAAACGGCTTCGGATTATCTTTATGGCATATATCGTACCTGATGAGCCCGATCAGGCAAATCACATACCGCTTCCTCATCGCCCATACGATCTCCTCGTCACTCCGCCCCGCAAGAATCCGGCGAAGATGATCCAGAAAATAACCGTCATTTTCCACAATTTCCGGATGATACCTGTGGCTGTCCGACGTAGAGTCCACCTGCCTGATATAGAGCGGTTCTTTGACAAATGCCACCCCCCTCTTCTCCTTCAATATGCTTTCCATGACAAATGTCACGTCATCCGCTATCGTCAATTTCTCATCAAAGCAAATGCCATTTTCCCGCAGAAAGTCCAGCCGGAAAACTTTGCTCCACACGGCCAGAAACCCTTCATGCAAATTCACCTTCCGGTATCCTTCCGCAACCAGGTCAAGCAGGATTTCCCGCTTCTCCTCTTCATACAGAGAGTCGCTCTCTTGATAGGAGAGGGGAACATGGACGCTTTCATTCCCATTTTCAACTCTCACGGATCCGAAATATATGACATCCGAATTTTTATCTTTCAGATAGGTAGTGAGATACTCCACCGTATCCTCTCTGATCCTGTCATCATTGTCTATGAAAGAAATCCATTTGCAGTCACGTGCAGCCTGCATTCCCGCATTCCGGGCGGACGCAACCCCTCCGTTCTCCTTGCGGATGACATGGAAGCGGTCATTTGCATCGGCATATTCCCTGCATAGGTCTTCCGCGCCATTTGACGATCCATCATCCACCAGAATCACTTCATAATTGCCGCTTGTCTGGTTCTTCAGGCTTTCAAGACAAAGCCTAAAAAACTCCATCGGCGGGTTGTACACCGGCACGACAAAGGCAATCTTATCTAAAAAACTATCCACTTCCATCTCCTTCTCCACATTCGGCCCGCGGGGACGGTCCTTTTGGGCCAAAAATTTTCGGCCCGTGGGGACGGTCCTTTTGGGTCAAAATTTTTCGACCCAAAAGGACCGTCCCTGCGGGACTATTACTCAATAATCTCGCCGTTCGACTCACAAACCTTCTTATACCAGAAGAAGGAGTCCTTCCTGCTGCGCCCAAAGTCGCCGGTTCCGTCGTCGTGCCTGTCGACATAGATAAAGCCGTACCTCTTTGCGTACTGGCCCGTGCCCGCAGATACGAGGTCAATCGGTCCCCATGTCGTGTAGCCGATCAGGTTGACGCCGTCCTTGACCGCCTCCTTCATAGCCTTGATGTGCTCCCTGAAGTAGGAAATCCTGTAGTCATCGTGGATGGAGCCGTCTTCCTCTACTTTGTCAAATGCGCCAAATCCGTTCTCAACCACCATGAGCGGTGTATCCGGATAGCGGTTCTGGAGCAAATTCAGCGTATAGCGAAGCCCGTCCGGATCAATCTGCCAGCCCCAGTCGGATGCCTTGAGGTACGGGTTCTTCGCGCCGCCCATCATATTGCCCTTGACCTGCTCAACGTCATCCTGGACGGTCACGCAATTTGACATATAATAGGAGAAGGTGTAGAAGTCTACCGTTCCTTCCTTGATGAGAGCCAAATCTTCCTCGTTCTCCATGAACGACGTGTCAAGTCCGAGATCCTGATAGTATTTCTTTGCAAAGAACGGATACTCGCCGCGAACCTGGACGTCGCCGCAGAGGTCGTTGCAGAGTTCATCGCGCCTCTGGCACTCCAGAATATCCTTCGGATTCGGAGTCAGCGGATACCATGTGATGTGGCAAATCATATTGCCGATCATGAAATCCGGATTGATCTTGTGGCCTTCAATGACGGTCTTCGCGGATGCGACAAATTCATTGTGCAGCGCCTCAAATCTCTTCTGGTCGTCGACTTTAAGTTCCGGAATCGTGCAACGCTCCGTCCTTGCAAGGTCGGACGGGTCGCAAATGCCAAGTCCGTAAAGCTGGCCCATCGTCGGCTCCATGACGGCGATATTGATTTCGTTGAAGGTCAGCCAGTATTTGACTTTGTCCTTGAATCTCTCAAAGCAGGTGGTGGCATATTTTACAAACAGGTCAATAACCTTCCTGTTCGCAAATCCGCCGTACTTCGTCACGATTGCCCACGGGATTTCATAGTGGCAGAGCGTTACCAGCGGCTCAATGCCGTTCTTCTTGCATTCGTCAAATATCGCGTCGTAGAACGCAAGCCCTTCCTCGTTCGGCTCAGCATCGTCGCCGTTCGGGAAGATGCGTCCCCAGTTGATGGACAGGCGGAAGCATTTGAAGCCCATTTCTCCAAAGAGGGCTATGTCCTCCTTGTAATGATGATAGAGGTCAATGGCTTCGTGAGAGGGATAAAAAACGCCTTCTTCAATCGTCGGACAAAACGTCCTCGGCGTGTTCACATCGCCTCCGAGGAGCATGTCCGGGACAGACAGGCCTTTCCCGCCTTCCAGATATCCGCCTTCACATTGATTTGCGGCCGTTGCGCCTCCCCACAAGAACCCTTCTTTAAAAACAGACATTTCGTTCTCCTTTCTTGGTAATCATTGCCAATAAATATGTCTTATTATAGCATAAAATTCGGCCCGCGGGGACGGTCCTTTTGGACCACATCTAAATAATTTCTATTTTCATTATATTTTATACACAGAACGTTCACACACTTACTCTAATATAAATACTCGTAAGGACGAGCTAAAGTCCTTAAAAGCATAAACCTTTTTCCTTTTTTAGATATCCGCCGGGAGGCGGAACTCCTTCCCCTTTTTGATGGATTAGGCCACTCGTAAGAGTGGCCTTTTCTATACCTTATAACTTTGTTCCTAATAATTCTGTAATTACCCATCAAGCTACCTGAATCCATATCATCCTAAGCGCAAGCGAAGGATCTTGCATGGAAAGACTCCACGATAACGTTCATCCCGACCTTGTCATCCTGAGCGCAAGCGAAGGATCTTACACATAAAGATTCTTCGCTTACACTCAGAATGACATGTGGCTAATCGAGCGATTCTTATTTATAAACACACCTCGCCCTGCAGCCATACCTGGCCCTTAAAACGCCGTCCGACCGCAGGCTCGCCAATCAAGGTCTTCGAATTTATGCACACATCGAATATCATGTCGCAGACCAATACCTCCATCTTCCAGACTTCCTCATCCGACATATCGTTCTTCACTTTTTGAACGTCCTGTATCGTGCCTACAATAGCATACTGATCGCACTCAATCCCATACGGCATAAAGTTGCTGTCCACAATGGAAAAAATATCCTCGTTCTCAATCCGTTGCTGGAGGAGCGTGTATGCATCCATGTCTTCCATGGTGAGATCCTCAATCGCATCCTCGTCCCCATCCTTCGCAGCCGTTACCAGCCTAATGTGCTCCTTTAAATTTTCCCTTTCCTCCTTCTCCCACCATTCGTTTTTGATTGCCGGCAAAAGAATTTTCCCTTCCCTGGCAAGTCCTGTAATCTTCACTGCATGAAAGAAGTCATCCGGACCTGGCATCCCGGTCCTGCACATAATCTCCCCCATGTTAATCAGGTAGAAAATGATGGTAACCCCGACGCGGGGATCATCGACAGCTCCTGCAAATGAATGCTTGTCCGCATGTCTCTCCAGTGTCACGTCCTCACAGGAAGTAATGGCGTTCCCTCTCAGATAGGGGAAAGAGTAATCCGGATGAAAATTTCCATCACCGTCAAATTCGCCGCAAACACACATTCCCATATCTGGGGCATAATCTCTGGAAAATTCCCCGATAATACGTCCATCCTCGTCCCGAAACACGTTCTTTTGATCGTGGTGAAGAACCGTATTGCTTATGAGATGATCCATTTCGCTTCGCTTTTTAATTCTTCGAAAGCCTATTGATTCAAGATATTTATGCATATATGAATCCTTACCTCTTTGGTATAAGAATCTCCTTGCCGCCCATATACGGCCTTAGTACCTCCGGAATCTTTACGCTGCCGTCTTCTTGCAAATTATTCTCCAGAAATGCTATAAGCATACGCGGCGGAGCAACTACCGTGTTATTCAAAGTATGGGCCAAATACTTCTTCTTATCTGCGCCAGCCACTCGAATTTTAAGCCTGCGCGCCTGTGCATCGCCCAGATTGGAGCAGGAACCCACTTCAAAATATTTCTTCTGCCTGGGAGACCATGCTTCCACGTCAAATGATTTCACTTTCAGATCTGCAAGGTCGCCGGAACAGCATTCTAGCGTTCTGACAGGAATATCCATAGACCTGAACAAATCGACCGTATTCTGCCAGAGCTTTTCAAACCACATCGGGCTTTCTTCCGGCTTGCAGACAACTATCATTTCCTGCTTCTCGAACTGATGTATCCTGTATACGCCGCGTTCTTCTATGCCATGGGCTCCTTTCTCTTTGCGGAAACAAGGAGAGTAGGAAGTCAGGGTCAGCGGGAGAGTAGCTTCCGGAATAATCTGGTCAATGAATTTTCCAATCATGCTGTGTTCAGACGTTCCAATCAGATATAGGTCCTCACCCTCTATTTTATACATCATGGCATCCATCTCTTCAAAGCTCATGACGCCTGTTACGACGTTGCTTCGAATCATGAATGGCGGCACGCAGTATGTAAATCCCCGGTCTATCATGAAATCCCTTGCATAGGCAATAACTGCGCTGTGCAATCTGGCTATATCGCCCATCAAATAATAAAATCCATTTCCGGCAACGCGCCCTGCTGCTTCCATATCGATTCCATCAAATCTTTCCATTATTTCCGTGTGATATGGAATTTCAAAATCAGGAACGACCGGTTCTCCATACTTCGTGACTTCTACATTCTCGCTGTCATCTTTTCCGATTGGGACAGAAGGATCGATAATATTCGGGATAACCATCATCCTCTTTTTAATCTCTTCTTCAACATTCTTCTCCTCGGCCGTCAATTCATCGATTCTTGCGCCTTCCTTTGCAATCTCTGCCTTGACTGCCTCGGCTTCATCGCGCTTGCCCTGCCCCATGAGCTTGCCAATCATCTTTGAGGTCTTGTTTCTGTTGGCCTGAAGCTGCTGGACTTCCTGCTTGATTTCCCTGTTCCTCTTATCAAGCTCAATCACATCATCTACAAGCGCCAGTTTCCTGTCCTGAAACTTCTTCTTAATGTTCTCCTTTACGAGTTCCGAATTTTCTCTTACATACTTTATGTCTAACATATTATTACCTCATAAAAAAATGAAATTTCCACCTATAAAGTTGCCCCATATTTTGCTTACATCTTGTCATCCTGAGCGCAGCGAAGGATCTTATACTAACACAAATGCCCAGCGAAAGTTTTTATATAAGATCCTTCGCTTACGCTCAGGATGACAAAAACGAACATTCAACCGTAC
>JAUMWM010000107.1 GCA_030529705.1 Lachnospiraceae bacterium | reverse complement strand
TGTCGGTGGCGACATTTGTCGTGGAGAAAATCGGTGCAAGCTCATGCTGGGCCGGAGCCACCTCGTTATGCTCCGTCTTGGCCAGGATGCCCAGCTTCCAGAGCTCAGTGTTCAAGTCTTCCATGAAAGCGATGACGCGGGGCTTGATCACGCCGAAATAATGATCGTCCAGTTCCTGGCCTTTGGGCGGCATCGCGCCGAAGAGCGTCCTCCCCGTGTAGACAAGATCCGGCCTCTTCTCAAACATTTCCTTATCAATAAGGAAGTATTCCTGCTCCGGCCCTACGCTGGTCCGAACATTTTTCACCTCTTTACCGAAAAGCTTCAGGACTCTCTTGGCCTGCCTGTTCAGCGCCTGCATGGAGCGAAGGAGCGGAGTCTTCTTGTCAAGCGCATCTCCGGAATAAGAGCAGAAAGCCGTCGGGATGCACAGCGTGTGATCCTTGATGAAAGCATAGGAGGTCGGATCCCACGCCGTGTATCCTCTGGCCTCGAAAGTAGCCCTAAGGCCGCCGGACGGGAAAGAGGAAGCATCCGGCTCGCCCTTTATCAGCTCTTTACCGGAAAAGCCCATGATCACGCCGCCATCAGGGGATGGCGAGATAAAGCTGTCATGTTTCTCCGCCGTGACGCCGGTCAGCGGCTGGAACCAATGCGTGAAGTGGGTCGCGCCGCGCTCCACCGCCCAGTCGCGCATTTCCTGGGCGACCGCTTCCGCGATGTGCTCATCAAGGTCGGCATTTTCATCGATCGTCTTTCTAAGGGAGTTATACACATCGCCCGGAAGCCTGGACCGCATAACCCTGTCATCAAAAACCATGGAACCAAAGATTTCGGGAACATTTACATTTGCCATAATATATATCCTCTCTTTCCTCAATAATCGCTTTAAAATATAAAAAATGGCGTTAAAAGAGGGTTCTCCCCCTTCCAGACGCCATTGTCTCACTAATCCATATCCTGTTATTTTCCGCTGTCGCCGTAGTTGGCCAGCACCCTGGCCGACGGATCCGTCACGTTGCAGCCCTCCCAGTTCCTGTTCGGCATCCAGAAGTCCGCGACCATCCCCGACTGCCCCGGATAATACTTCTCGAAAATATCCCGGTACAGCAGCGATTCCTTCGTGAAGGGCCTTGCGTGTTCGTATTTGCGAACTCCCTCCTCGAATGCCGCATCCGTGTAGGCCGCCTCGGCATATTCCACGATGTCATCTTTCAGGGAATGCCCGACCGCATCGGAAAATGCCGCCTTCTCCCGCCACAGAATGCTCTCAGGAATCAGTTCATCTCTTTCAAATGCATGGCGCAGCAGATATTTGCCCTTGCCATACCGATTCATCTTCTTCTCCGGGTTGATGGACATGCAGTATTCCACAAATTCCAAATCCCCGAAAGGAACCCTGGCCTCCAGCGAGTTCACGCTGATACAGCGGTCCGCCCGAAGAACGTCGTACATGTGAATCTCGCGAATCCTCTTCTCAGCTTCCTTCTGGAACTCCTCCGATGAAGGGGCGAAGTCCGTGTATTTATACCCGAAAATCTCGTCCGAGATTTCCCCGGTCAGGAGCACGCGGATGTCCGACTGTTCGTGGATCGCCTTGCACACCAGATACATTCCGATGGATGCCCGAATCGTGGTGATGTCGTAGGTGCCGAGGGCTTCAATCACGGGTTCTAAGGCGTTAATGACGTCCTCTTTCGTGATAATCACCTCATGGTGGTTCGAGCAAATGTATTTCGCAACCTTCCTCGCATATTTCAAGTCAATTGCGTCCGTATCCATCCCGATTGCCCAGGTCTCAAGGGGCTTGCCCATGAGCTGCGCCGCTATGCCGCACACCAGCGAGGAATCAAGGCCTCCGGAAAGAAGAAAACCTACCGGCATGTCCGAATCCAGCCTCTTCCTGACCCCGGAAATCAGCAGGTCATGTATATAGGAAGAAATCGTATCCACGCTGTCCTTCCGGCAGCCGACCGGCTCTGCCATGTCCCGGTATTTCACGAATTTCCCATCCTCGAAATAGTGTCCCGGCGGGAACGGCTTGATTTCATCCACCAGCGCAAGGAGGTTTTTCGGTTCGGATGCAAATACGTAAGTCCCATCCCCCCGAATCCCGAAGTAGAGGGGGCGGATGCCGATGGGGTCTCTCGCTACGATGTATTTATCCTTCTCCCGATCGTAGAGAATCAGGGCATATTCCGCATCCAGCATTCGGAACATCTCCGTTCCGTACTCTTTATAGAGGACCGGCAGGATCTCGCAGTCCGAGTCGCTGATGAACGAGTACCCTTTGGCGATCAAATCCTTCTTAACGTGCCGGAATCCGTAGACTTCCCCGTTGCAGACCAACGCAATCTCGTAATCCTTATTTGCCAAGTCGAAGCATCTAACATCCGCTTCTGCACCGCCTCCGCAACCACTTCCGACGCTCACCGATTTGGCAGCTTGCCCGGCCGCTTCGCTTTCGCCGGCGGTTCTGCTCCTCATGCTTCCCGATTTTGCATCTTGCCCGGCCGCTTCGCTTTCGCCTGTCTTTTCAAGTTCAGACACCTTCAGCGTTCTTTTATTTCCATATACGAACGGCTGCATCCCCTCTTCCGTGATGCCCATGATGGACAGCCTGTTGAAGCCCAGCCATCCGTTCCCGGTATTGACGATCCTAGAATCATCCGGTCCCCTTGACTTCGTTTTCAGGAGAGCCTCCCGTATTTCACTATAACCTACATCATTTCCGCAGATGCCCAATATAGAACACATTGCACACCTCCTATCCAATCCTAACCTGCATAAGGCAGAAAATTGCTCCTAAGTACCTAATGGAAAAGAAAAGGGCGTCTCGGAACCACTTCCAAGACGCCCTTGCCTTTTATGTTTACACATTCTAACCACCAAACCCCAATGTGTCAAGTGCGGATTTTGTATTTTATCATGAACAATCCGCCAAACGGTTACTGTTCACACTTGTCATATGGCTCTTGTCATCCTGAGCGCAAGCGAAGGATCTTTTACCGACCGGGGTGAATATCCCCGTCTCGATCGCCTTGTCATCCTGAGCGCAAGCGAAGGATCTTTTACTATCTACAGCGGATTTATGTAAAAGATCCTTCGCTACGCTCAGGATGACACCCTATATACCATGGGTACAGACGATTTTGGTGTGGAAGCGTGAACAGTAACCGACAAATGTTATTATTCACGCAATTGGTATAAAGATAGTCTATCCTTAAGGCCATCCTGTTACGTAAATATTCATGGAGCGTAACGAATGACGGCGTTTCAGGGAGGATTAGCGATAAAGAACCTCTCATATTCAAAAGCGTCTCAAAAAAGTGCCAATTACAGCAAACGATATAAAACCTCGTTTACTGTCAGAAGGAGAATACAGAATGAGTGATGGTATCAAATTAGTTCCGGCAATCTGCACCCGGTGCGGAGGAGCCGTTGAAGTAGATCCGGCGCAGGAAACCGCTATCTGCCCCTTTTGCGGAACGCAGTTCATTATTGAAAAGGCGGTCCACAATTATAACGTCCAACACGCCACGATTGAACACGCCGACCATGTCAATATCGACATGACCGGTTCCGTCAAGGAAGTGCTGGACTTCGTTGGAAACAACATGATGGAAAGCAAGGAAGAACGGATGGAACGCAGAAAACAGGAAGCCGAGCAGCAGAAAATGATGACGGCCGGCTTTCTCAAGATATTTGCCATAATGATTGCCGCCATGATGACGTTTGGCATCGGGTATTTTATCTATCTGAATGCAACGGGCCAGCCGGGCGATGCGAACACTGTAACTTCCGAGGCTGCGGGAGAAGCCGGCCAGTTGGAGTGCGAAGTGATAGACGGCACCCTCGTTATCAATATCACCGGGCAGGAAGACGGCGAATGGGCTTATCAGGCATTTGACAGCGTACGCACGAAACTATCTTCTGAAAACAACGACTTCGGAGACTACTACGGCTGCACGGTTGCAGACGTCGAAGAGGGAACGGGATATGTTGTCACCGCCTATTATGAAGAGGGCGACACTGAGTTCAACCATGACCCGGCATATTTCTCGGTGGTGAAGGTCGCAATCGAGAATTGGGAGATTACGGAGGCTCTGGATTCCCAGATTGTTGACAGCTTGTCAGAATACGACTTCGAATAAGGAACAGGGTAGGGGGAGGCTGTGCCATCCCCTACCCTGTCTTGCGTCATCACGACACGACCATCGGCAAATTGGGGGCGAAACGCAAGAGTTATCTCAAAGTTACTGTTCACACCTCATGTACTGCCCTTGTCATCCTGAGCGTAAGCGAAGGATCTTTTACCATCTGTAGCGGCTTTATGTAAAAGATCCTTCGCTTACGCTCAGGATGACACCCCAATTACCGCAAAAACAGGCGATTTTGTGCGGAAGTGTGAACAGTAACATCTCAAAAAAGAGGTTTCATTCTGAAACCCCCTCTTTTTTTTCTGAGGACTTTTCGCTATAATAAAAAAGAGTATAGTGTCCATGTTATTTCGCTTGTCTGCTACGCAACTTAAGGAGGATTGGAGTAGCGGGTCTTAATGGATATCGGTCTTAAGCTGGCTGATATTGTACTGCTTTGCGCTATGTAACTATTGCCGAATGCTGAATAAATACAGAGAGGAGACATTAGAATGAGTAAGAAAACAAAAATGAGAAAACACATACTGTGCGAAAAAGCGCCGATCGTTGCCATGATCGCGGCAGCTTTTCTCGCAATGCTGATCCTGTCTATACCTGGCTTGCTGGGGCTTTCAGATGTAGTGAGTAACTTGGCGTCAAGCGTACTTGCAGTGCTTTTTCTGATAGCTTACACCAAGTGGTTTGCCCCTGAGTTCAAGGGCGTACTCAAAACAAGCGCATTTGCAACTGGAATTATCTTCGTATGGCTCCCGTTTCTGTTTAAGTTAGTAGGGTCATACATCCTGGATGTAGTGGACTGCGGCTTCTATTTTAAGCCGACCATGCTGGCTCTTACCATGGCGATCGCTGCGGGATTTTTCGAGGAGACAATATTCAGAGGAGTTACTGTCCCCATCGGAATGAGATACATCAGGAGCGAAAAAAGAGTATCTATTATAGTACTCTTTACAGCCCTGGTATTCGGTCTTCTGCACGTTGGAAACATTATAAACGGAGCAAGCGTTGCGATGGGACTCATACAGGGCATAGCCACGATCTTTGCAGGAGTACTGTTTGTAGCTGTATTTCTGAGGACAGGAAATATACTGATTCCGATTCTCATGCATGGCGTATATGACTATATGTGCTTTGTAACAGATGCTTCTCTGGATAACGGGATCATGACCGCCGAAACAGTTACGACCGGCCTGATACTTGCCGTTTTGGTTGACATTATAGCTGGCATCTGGGGTCTCTATCTGATCCGCCCTGCAAAGAGAGCTGAGATTTTTGCAATCTGGAATGATAAGTGGGGTGTAAGCGCAGCGGAATACCAGCCGAAGCACTAAGGATTGGGACAAAAATAAATGTCCCGATTTTTCCAGCATATAGGGATAGAAATCGGGACATTTATTTATGATTCCAGTGCAAAATGGGCATTTTTCCCTGTGCAGTCTTTTTGCCCCATCTTGCACCACAACATCTGGGAACGATGCACCACATCGCCCCCAGATGTTGTGTCACAAGCTGGAACAAAAATCCTCGCACAGAGAAAGATGCATTTTGCACTGAAATCATTTATAACTCAATCCTAAAGCGGTTGGTACGCTCATCTCATGGAGACGGCGCGATAAACATATTTTATGACGAAAAGAACCTTGTAGTAAAAGCATTATTAATGCGCTTCTCATACTGAGGAGAATAGCGTTCAAGAAGACACGACCATCGGCATATATCTCTTTCGCTCTTCCTCCATATACTGCCTGATCCACTCGCGGTCGAAGAGCCCCTCCGTGGCCTCCGCCATGGCTGATTCGTCCGCATAGAGGTCAAATTCGAGCTGCTTCTCCTCCAGTATTTCCATTACAGCCTCATCCACCGTATTCTCACAGAGCAAATGATACACCAGCACGTTCCTCACCTGCCCCATCCGATAGACGCGGGAGATGGCCTGGTTCGTAAGGGACGGCTTTATCTGGGGCTCGCAGAAGATTACGATGCTTGCCGCCTGAATGTTCAGCCCCGTTCCGCCTGCCTGTATCTGGCAAATCAAAACGTTCTTTCCTGCATCTTCCTCCCCATCGGACACGTGTATCACTTCGTAACCAGCGCTTTCCGCCTGCTTATCTCCCCCGGGCGCTGCCCCTGCACTTTCGTTTTTCCGGGTTCCTGCAAAGCTGTCAATAATCGCCTGCCGGTCCTTCGCCGATATGCTCCCGGTTATGACCCCGGCGCAGTCCTCCCGCAACAGCTCATAGACCCTGCGCACCGTCTCCCGGAAGAAAGAATAGATAATGACCTTACGTCCCTCCGCCTTCGCCTCCTCGCAAAGTTCCGCAAGGCGGATGCCCTTGCAGGACGCCGATGCGTCCTCCAGATGAAAACCGACCCGCCGCATGGCCATGAAGTTCCGCTCCGAAACGCACTCCGCATAAGCCGCCAAGTCCGCCGGATTCAGGCTGCACCACTCCTGCATTTCCTCAATCGGCGGCAGCTCGTCCAGCACCATGTCCCTCTGCCGCCTTAAATAGATGGGCGACAGCATTTCCCGAAACTCCGGGAAAGCAGACATATAGGCTTTCTGCCTGATGCCCTCCGCCATGTCAGGCCGGATGAAATCGATCAGGGAACACATCTCGCTTACCCGGTTTTCAATCGGCGTTCCGGTCATCAGGAGAATGCGGTCGCACTCATCGTAAAGCTTCCGGACAAAGATCGTCCTTTGAGCCCCCGGATTCTTGATATAGTGGGCTTCATCGACGACCAGCATGTCAAGATGCATAATCCCATCTATCCGCTTTATGATTTTCCCCATCGACTCGTAATTTGTCACCGCCGCGCCGCCCGCTTGCAGCCATTCGGAAAAAGCGCCCTCCAGCGCCGTCCCATACAGCAAATGCGCCGGTATCCGGCTGAACTTCCGAATCTCCCTGCACCAGTTGACAAGTACGCCAGCCGGGCAAACGACCAGAAACCTGACAATATCTGGGCGTTGGATGTTAGCTTGCGCGTAGACATGCGCCATGGCCGCTATCGCCTGAATCGTCTTCCCCAGCCCCATCTCGTCTCCCAGGAGGACTCTCCCTTGATGGATAATATATTTGGTTCCAAATACCTGATATGCGCGGAGATTCCCCTGAAAGCAAGCAAGATTCAGCTCCGTATCGTCAATCTCGGCAGCCAGCTGTTCCGGAATGCTGCTGTAAACGAGGGATTTCGAGATTTTCGACCCATTGACCGCCTCCAGCATCGCATAGAAATCCGCTGCATTCCGGGAAAAATCGACCCTGGCATCAGCAACCCCTATCTCCGCCGCCTGTCGATACATCTTCACGAGCTTTTCAATCTCCTCATATTCCTCGGACCGGAAGAAATCTACCATCTCCCCATAGGCGGCCGTTGTGCTCTCTTTGGCCGTCCTGCCAGAAAAGATCCATCTAAAGCCGTTCCTTATGACAAGCCTTGCGTCGATATCTAGGGCAAATGCATGCAGCCCCGCCACATGCGTCCCCGCCGCCGCGCGGATCCGCTGCCCCATCCTGTAGCGGGACAGGGCGAGCAGCAAATGCAAATTCTCCTCCGACTCGTCATCCAGCGAGATATGGATATTTGTATACTCCGCAATATTTTTCACGAACTCCGAAATGATATACCGGATAGCTGCGACCTGCTTTTCACCGACTCCATCGATGGCGAGAATTGCGGAATCGGGGGCATTTGCAAGATCAAAAAGGCTTGTAAATCCCGCGTTTTCAAGCGCCGCCGTCCGGATCCCGGCTTTCGATTTCCGAAGCTCATCGATGGGGATCTGGGAAAGAGAGCGGGTTGCATTTGCCTCAAGAATCGGCAGGCAGGCATCCCTGATTTCCTGTATCTGCCTGGCTTCATCCTCCATGACGGAAGACAGCGCCCCGTCCAGTTCCCAAAGGAGCTCCAGAAATTTTTTTTGTTCCTTCCAGTTCGGTTTTTCCATAACGCCCTCCTTCAGCCCGCGGGGACGGTCCTTTTGGGCCAAAAAATTTTGGTCCAAAAGGACCGTCCC
>JAUMWM010000106.1:7011-8195 GCA_030529705.1 Lachnospiraceae bacterium | reverse complement strand
TTGGACCAAAAAATTTTGGTCCAAAAGGACCGTCCCCGCGGGCCGAAATTTAATCAATATGAGGTGAATTATGGATAAAAGCAATTTGGCAGAGATCAGAAAAGCGCTCCGGAAGGACGAACCGCCCGTGGACTGGATCTACTCTTTTTACGTGACGCCGGAGAACGAATTGTCCTGGCAGTCTTTCCGGAAGTTTCTTTCATTTGATGAAGATGAAATGTTTCGGCACAAGGAAATACTCACAAAGTCGCTGATGGGGAGCTTCGGGAGGGAGTTGTTCCCTGCACCGCTGGCATCCCAGGCGGAGAAGCTTTTTGCATTAAGAACTTTGGATGAGCCGGGCGAGGAAATTCTTGAGGAATTTGCGGGGGAGGTCGTTACGGCCTATCCACATACGGATCCTTATTACGCCTGCCTGGCGCGCATTACATACGACGTGCCGGCCATGTCAACCGATCATCGAAGGCTTGAAGACGGAGACGTAGTCTTTCAGTCGCTCCTCTTTTCCATCAGCACGGCGGCACTCTCGAAGCCGGCGCTGGGTTACAGCGAGGAATCCGGGGTGGCTGAGCTGGACCGGCGCTGGACAATCGGAGTCCCTGTCGAAGGTTTTCTATATCCCTCTTTTAACGAGCGGATAGGCGACATGAACGAGGTGCTTTATCGGGCGAAGAAGGAAATCAGCGGGGACCTTTTCGGGACGTTTTTTGATTCAACGATTCCTGCAAATGCGAAGGTGCAGAAAGACGCTTTCAACACGCTGATGGATTCGCTGAATATCAGTATGGAGGAGGCGACCGGCATTCAGGAGGATCTGTCTCACCTGGAGGCTGAGAATGTGACAGTTCTGGAGAAGGAAGACGCCAAAAAGCTGGCGGAGCGGTGCGGAATCGACACGGAGGAATTCGACGAATCCTACGATGATATCATCGGGGATGTTCCTCTTTCCGTATCTGCGCTCAAAGATCCGGCTGTCGTCGTTGCAACCGATTCGGCAACAATCAAAATTCCGGCTGATAAGGCGGGGCTCGTGAAGACCCGCGTTATAGACGGCGTGAATTATATAATGATTCCGATTGACGGAGCGGTCCTTGTAAATGGGATTCCTACATCTAATCATTTGTCTGATGACAATTATGCGCCGAATGAAAAGCTTGATGGCGATGATGTGCTGGATGAAGCGC
>JAUMWM010000106.1:0-7001 GCA_030529705.1 Lachnospiraceae bacterium | reverse complement strand
GCAGCTGGTTGCGATGAGGTGCCAGATGAAGCAGCCTTTGGCGATGAGGTGCCGGATGAAACGGAGATGGGAGATTTTCCATCCTGAGAAAGCGATATGGAATCCAGTTTAAACCATTGAAGGTAATAATTGACCCCTGGAAACGCGAGAGAAGGGAGGGGTTTATGAAAAAAAGGATTTTGGCTCTGTTTATGGCGCAAATTCTTGCCACTGTAAGCGTGGCTGCGCCTGTTTATGCCGCCGATGTATCGGCTGATTCTTGCTATGAATCAGGTTATGATGAATCGCTGGCCGGTTCTGAGTGGGTTCTTGGCATCAAGGAAGAAGAAAGCACAGTCGGAGGAGTATCTGATGATGCGGTCATGGCGGACAGTGAAGATGCCGGGATACGAAATTCGTCCATCGAAGGCCAGGCTGATGGGGAAGATGCCGGGACTCGGGATTTGTCCATGGAAATCCAAGAGAGCGGAGAAGATACCGGGACTCGGGATTTGCCCATGGAAAGTCAAGCGGGTGTGGAAGAGACCGGGACACGGGATTTGCCCATCGAGAGCCAAAAGGATGGGAAAAGTTCCGGGACGCAGGATCTGTCTATCGAAAACCTGAAAGATTTAGAATCCGATAGCGGAGCAATGGAACTTTCGTCAGTTGTTGAGGAACAAATGGAAAAACAGGAAGAATTCCTCGTAGGAAAACCGGCTGCCGAGTTGGTATCCTTCGATGATTTGTCTTCTTTTTCCGATGCCGTTCAAGATATCAATGACCAGGTTCCCCATGACTATGAGAGCGAGATCGTTATCAATATGGAGGATGGCGCGATTACCGATGAAAACGGGGAGGCGTTGGTCGGGGCGGACCGCTATGTCACGGCTGCGTCCAAGGAGCAGGATGCGGAGGCGGCGCTGGCCGTTCTGGAAGAGAACGGATATCCGGATGCGGTTTGCAAGGACGGCTCGATTCGGATGAATGACCGGTATGTAACCTGCGGCCTTTTTGTCATGTCGAATGAACCCATAGATACAAGGGGAGCCGTTGCTGCCGTTTCCTTCGAGGACGCATATTTCCTCCAGTATGGCTCTTCGGATGAAACCGCCATCGCCGCGGAGATGCTGAGGGATGATCCCGGAGTGTGGGACGTGACGCCGAACCTGGTGGGGCATATTTGCACCGAAACATCCTATGAAGCGGAAATGCCGAACGGAGATTTTGGCGCGCAGGATGTAGCGCAGAATCCGACAGGTCAGGTTGGCGCAGAAGCATCCTATGAGGAAAGGGCTGACAGTGCGCCTGAATATGAACACGAAGCCGAGAATTTGGACGTCCCTGAAATGGAAGAAACTTGGGATGAACCGGAAATAAGGCTTGATGACGATTCCGAGGAGGAGGTCGGTAGGTACTATAAGAACGCGAGCAGCTATTTGTCGAAAGCTGTGTCTTACATGGGCATTGACAGGTTCCTGGCAAATAGCGGTTCCGCAAACAGCCCGGTTACCGTCGCTGTCATCGATACGGGGTATGACTCGTCCAGCGCCTGCGTCACTTACGACCGCGTGCTGCCCGGAAAAGGGCGGGTTGAGTGCGGCCAGAAAATGAGGGACGTCCAGGGGCACGGTACATTTGTCCTGAACCAGATTTACGAAGCGACAAATGCGTCCGTCCGCCTGATTCCCTACAAAATTTCTGATAATTCCAGCGGAGATTTTGATTTCGTTGACGCATTATCTGCGATTATTCATGCCGTGGATGACGGGGCGAATGTCATCAATTACAGTAACGGTACCATAACGGCAAATCCGAAGAATGAAGGGTTCGCATATGGTGAGAAAGTCTTGCAATATGCCCTGGATCACAAATGCTATCTCGTGGCATCGGCGGGAAACCACGTGAACTCCTGGGATAAAAACTATACGACGAATAATGCGTGGCCGGCGAGGAGTCCCAGATCCCTCACGATTTCTTCTATTTTATATACGAATGGAAGAATTGCGGATTACAGTTATTACGGTTCAGAAGTTGACTTTGCGGCTCCGGGCGGAGACGCTTCCTATAGGGAAATTGGCGGTTTTACGAAAGGTAACAATTATACGGAAATGAGCGGGACGTCCATGGCAGCCCCGTATTATACAGCCATTATCGCTAATCTGAAAGCGGCCGGCCGTTCCTACAGCTCGATATCCAAACTCATATCAAGCCTGTCGAATTATTGTGACAGCACCCTAACGTCATCCGGCTCTTACTATGTAGGCTATGGGTGCGTGAACCTATATAAGGCAATCAACCGCACGATAACAAGCAACTCTTTTAAGGATTTTGGAAGCCGCGCCTATTCCGGCAGCGCGATTACGCCGAATCCGACCGTCACGTATGGCGGCAATAAGCTAAAGAAGGGCAGGGATTATGAACTTGCCTATTATGACAATGTGGAAGTCGGCACGGCCACTATTTATGTTATCGGCAAGGGCGTTTACCACAATACGGCTTATCGGAATTTCAAAATTACTCCACGAAGCATAGCGAAAGCTTCCGTGACCACGAAATATCACGCCTATTCCTATACTGGCAGCCCGCGAAAGCCGGCGGTTACGGTCAAGCTGAACGGAAAGACCCTGACGAAAGGGACGGATTATACGGTAACCTATAAGAGCAACACGGGACCTGGCCAGGCTACCATCGTCGTCACCGGCAAGGGGAATTATCAGGGGACGGCTTCCTGCAAATTCGGCATTTCCAAGCGGGAAGAAACCGTCAGATCCGGCTATACGTACATTCTTGTACCGAAAGCTGCCACCGGCAGGGCGGTTGCGCTCAGGCAGGGCGGCATGACAAATAATACAAAGCTTTGGATTAACACAAAAACATGCTCCGAAGCCCAGCAGTTTAAGATTACGAAGAACAGCGATGGGACGTATAACATCCGGAGCATGAAATGCGAACTGGCTATTGATTCCTACAATGGCTCTGCTGCGTCAGGGACGGCGGCAGTCATCCGCAATTACAGCAAGAGCCTCAAGTCTGAGAAGTGGGTAATCAAGAAGTGCAAGGACGGGAGCTTCCTGTTCGTCAACAAAATTTCCGGAAAGGTCCTAAGCAGCGAAAACAACGCGTCCAATCATGCTGACGTGAGGATGCACAAGAGATCCAACTCTACTGCGCAGCGGTTTTACCTGGAACGGGTCTCCACCAAGGTGGTGACGCGCGCCCATGACGGCCTTTTCACGCTCAGGCCATCCGGGAATACCCGTTATGCTTTGGATGTTCCGGCCGCATCTAAAAATAGCGGCACGAAGATTCAGATTTATTCCTATAACGGCTCTGCGGCCCAGCAGTTCCGGTTCGTCTACAGCGGCGATGGGTCTTATCGAATCGTAAACCGAAATTCCGGGAAAGTGCTGATGCCGTCTGGCTCGAAGGCAACGAAAGGGGCTGCCATTATTCAAGGAGCCTGGAAGGGGCTGGCCTGCCAGCGGTGGGAAGTTAAGAAGGCGGATGACGGAAGGATTATCCTTCACAACTGTGCCGGATACTATCTTGAGCTAAACGAGAATAAGGTTAAGAATGGCGTGAAACTGAGGCTAAATACGCTATCATCCGCCAATCGTTTCAGGTGGGTGAAGAAGACGGCGTAATGCAAACCAAATAAGGATTTTGGAATAAATCGGGTGTCATCCTGAAAATTGGATGACACCCACTTTTTTCGCAAACACAGGCTATTTTTGAGCAAAAGCGTGAACAGAACCTCATTACGCTCGGGATGACGAAAAATCAGGACATCTGCCAAGCAGTTTCCTTAACGCAACCCGTCAAAGAAATCATCGAAGTCATCGAATGGACTTTCTTCCTCGCCTGCATAGGGGAAGGGAGAGTAATAATCATCATCAGATCCATGCGTATCGTACATGTCCATGCGCGACAAGGCGAAAAACAGAAAGACGATAGTCAGGAGGGCAAGGAGGCCGCCTATGATGGACGTCACCATTCCTGCGATGCCAAGTCCTCTGGACTGATTTTTGGAGAGCCCGATGGCTGACAGCACGATTCCAACAATGGCCAGTATCATGGCAACCGGCATGGTCCAGAAGAAAAGAATTGAGAGGATGCCGAGGACAAGTCCGGCTATGGCTAATCCGTTGCCTTTGCTCTTAGGCTGGTTGGTATACCCGTACTGGCTGTTCTCATAAGCGTCCCGTCTCGCATTCGGAACGGGGCTGCGGGCGACATCATATCCGTACTGGCTGCTAGGATAGGCATTCTGCCTCGCATCCGGAACGGGGATGCCTGTGGAGACGTCATCTCCATACTGGCTACTTAGATAGGCATTCTGCCTCGCATCCGGAACGGGGCCGCGGGCGACATCATATCCGTACTGGCTGCTAGGATAGGCATTCTGCCTCGCATCCGGAACGGGGCTGCGTACGGCATCATACCCATACTGGATGTTTAGGTAGGCCTCCTGGCTGCCGCCATCCTGATTTTGATTGGATGACTGATATCCTGGCTGTATTCTATAATCCCTCATATAGGGGGGAGTATCGCCCTTGTTATCCTGTTCATAATCAGGATATGAGTTCGTATCGGGCAAGGGTTGATTATTCCAGTTGTCCATTTTTACCTCTTTTCTTGTCCATAACGGCTTTATAAATACGTGACGTCCTGCAGGCCTCTTGACAGGCCCGTGATGCCGGTCCTGGCGAGTTCCGCTATCTTGTAATCGCCTAACATGTCCAGCATAGCTTTCAGTTTCGGGCGGGAACCGGTGAGTTCGATAATCAGGGAGTCTTTCTGGACGTCTATGATTTTCGCCCGGAATATATTTGCAATGGAAATGATGTCGCTCCTGTTTTCCTTATCAGCCATGACCTTTACCAGAATAAGTTCCCTGGTAACGGAATTGTCGGGATAAAGAACCTTGACGTCCCGGACATCCTCCTGCTTGCGCAGCTGCGCCATAATTTGCATGAGGATACGTTCGTCTCCGCGGCTGACAATCGTCATGCGGGAGATCTGCGGGTTGGCCGTCTCGCCAACCGTCAGGCTCTCGATATTGTATGCCCGCCTTGAAAAGAGCCCGGCAATCCGAGAGAGGACGCCGGCGACGTTATCAACGAGCAGGGAGAGAATGATTTGATTATCCATACGTCACCTCTGTTTCTCCGGGATGCAAATGCAAAAATGCAATGCCTCCCGAAATCTGTGAACTATTTTACATCATTCGGCTTTTTTGTCAATGTCTCTGTCGTTGCTTTCCTTGCACTAAAATGATATAATGCCACTGTTCACACATCCGGTTTCGCCCTTGTCATCCTGAGCGCAGCGAAGGATCTTTTTTATAGCGGCCTTATGCAAAAGATCCTTCGCTACGCTCAGGATGACACTGAATTATTAAGAGACACAGTATCATTTGAATAAAGGAGTTTTCACAGACACAGCATCATTTGAATAAAGGAGTTTTCTATGCCGATTCTTTATAAATCAACCAGATCTGATGCCCCTGCGGTCACTGCATCCAAGGCAATCCTGAAGGGCCTGTCCCCGGACGGGGGGCTCTATGTTCCGACTGAAATGCCGAAGCTGTCAAAACCGCTTGAGGAGCTTGCCGCTATGGATTACCGCGAGCTTGCTTATGAAATCATGAGCAAGTTCCTTTGCGACTTTACAGAGGAGGAACTCTTATCCTGCATTGCGGCTGCTTATGACAGCAAGTTCGATACGGAAAAGATTGCCCCGCTTGTAAAGAAAGACGGAGCCTATTACCTGGAACTCTTCCATGGATCCACGATTGCCTTCAAGGACATGGCCCTGTCAATCTTGCCGCATCTCATGGTCACGTCCGCCCGGAAGAACGGCGTGACTAACGAGATTGTCATCTTAACGGCCACTTCCGGCGATACGGGAAAGGCTGCGATGGCGGGATTTGCAAATGTCCCCGGCACGAGGATCATCGTTTTCTACCCAAAGGGCGGAGTCTCGAATATTCAATATTTGCAAATGGCCACGCAGCGGGGGGACAACACGCATGTCGTGGCAATCAATGGAAACTTTGATGATGCCCAGACCGCTGTCAAGAAGATGTTCAACGACAGGGAGATGGCGGCAGAATTGGCCTCGAAAGGATTCCAGTTCAGCTCAGCAAATTCCATCAATATAGGCCGCCTAGTGCCGCAGATCGTTTATTATGTCTATGCCTACTGCCAGATGCTCGCAGAAGGCGAAATAAAAGCCGGCGATAAGATTAACATTACGGTTCCGACAGGGAACTTCGGGAATATTCTGGCGGCTTATTACGCGAAACAGATGGGCCTTCCCGTTGAGAAGCTCATCTGCGCTTCCAACGAGAACAAGGTGCTGTTTGATTTCTTTGCCACCGGCGAGTACGACAGGAAGCGGGATTTCATCCTGACGTCCTCTCCTTCCATGGACATCCTTATTTCGAGCAATTTAGAGCGGTTGATTTATAAGGTTGCCGGCGAGGATTCCAAGGCAAATCTTGCCTTTATGAAGTCGCTAACAGAAAAGGGGGAATATGAGATTACGCCCGAGATGAAGGCCAATCTTGCCGATTTTTACGGCGGCTTTGCGACCGAGCAGGAGAATTATGCGGGCATACGGGAACTCTATGAGAAAACGGGGTATGTAATCGATACGCATACGGGCATCGGAAATGCGGTCTACCGCAGATATGCGGCCAAAACCGGCGACAGGACGCCCGCGGTTATAGCGTCCACGGCCAGTCCATACAAATTCGCGGTTTCCGTGGTCGGGGCGATTGCTCCGGAAATGGTGGAGGGCAGGACGGACTTCGAGTTGCTCGATGTCTTGAGCGAGATTGCGAAGATGGAGGAGCCGGCAGCCATTACGGACATCCGCACGGCTCCCATCCGGCATAGGACGGTGGCGGATCCGGAGGCAATGCCGGACGCGGTTCGGAAGATACTTGGCGTAATATGAGTTTCGGCCCGCGGGGACGGTCCTTTTGGACCAAAAAATTTTGGTCCAAAAGGACC
>JAUMWM010000105.1 GCA_030529705.1 Lachnospiraceae bacterium | reverse complement strand
CCTTTTGGGTCGAATTTTTTCGACCCAAAAGGACCGTCCCCGCGGGCTGAAGCGGCTCTAGCGGTTTTTGAAATTTATGCAAATATCTCCTTGCGCATTTGTTCGGTTTGTGTTAGTATGCTATTTAGTTTGTTTATGAGAGGTGTTGTATGGATATTTTAAGGATTGTGCTTACAATCATTTATGTCATTGACACGATAGGTCTCACTGTCGTTGTCCTTATGCAGGAAGGGAAGGACGCTGGTCTTGGAGCAATCGCCGGCGCAGCTGAGACTTACTGGGGACAGAACAGGGGACGCTCCATGGAAGGCGGACTCGAGAAGGCTACGAAGGTTATGGCAGTTCTTTTCTTCGCGCTTTCTGTGGTTCTGTCGATGTCGTTCCTTGGTTAAGGACATTTCATATCATTGCGTTGATGGAAGACCCTTTGCATAAGCAGGGGTCTTTCTTTTCATGTTGAGAGGGAATATGAGTAACAGACGTAGAATAAATGGTAAAAATAAGAAGATGTCTAAGAAAGCGATAAAAAGCTACAGGGTAAATGCGAAAACCCATATCGGCAAGAGCGGAAAAGTCGGCAAAAACGTGAGCATGGATGCCCGTTCCGTTAAGGCCAGGAAAAGCTTGGGCGTAAAAAACCATCCTGGCAAGGCCGGAGAAAACGCATATGCGAATCCTAATCCCAGCTGGACCAGAAAAAACGTGATTACAGGAGTCTTTTTGGCAAATGCCCGAGGCTATGGTTTCGTCACCCCCGACGTAGGCCAGCCGAAAATTGGCGCAGGCGGAGATATTTTCATCCCCGCCGAATCTGTGCGTGACGCGCTGCACGGTGACCGGGTTGAAGTAAAAATTCTAAACTCATGGAATCCGCGTCCAGAGGGGATTATTTCAAATGTACTGGAGCGGGGAAAGAGAGAAGTTGTCGGGACATTTGTCCAGAAAAAGAAGGGCGGCTGGGTCTTCGCGGAAGATGTACGCTATAACAAGATTATACTTGTTCCAAAGAAGGATGCAAATGGTGCACAAGACCGGGACCGGGTCATTGTAAAGATTACGGATTTCGGGGACATGTACAGCAATCCGGAAGGACGAGTCATTGAGATTATAGGCCACGAGGGGGAGCCGGGCGCTGACATTTTGACGATTGCGATGTCTATGGATATCCCGACGGAATTCTCGGAGCGGGTGATTAACCAGGCGAACCGCATACCGGATCACGTGCTCCCTGGAGACCTTGAGGGGCGGGAAGACCTGAGAGGCTGGCGGATGGTGACGATTGACGGGCCGTATGCTAAGGACCTCGATGACGCAGTTTCGCTCACGAAGACGGAGAGCGGGTATACCCTCGGGGTCCATATCGCAGACGTGTCGAACTATGTTCAGGAAAATTCCGCCCTGGACCGGGAGGCTCTAAAGCGCGGAACTTCGGTATATTTGGCCGACCGCGTGATACCGATGTTGCCGGAGAGGCTGTCAAATGGCATTTGCTCGCTGAATGCCGGCCAGGACCGGCTTGCGCTTTCCGTGATTATGGAAATGAGCGATGAGGGCGCTGTTCTTTCGCATCGCATCGTGGAGAGCGTCATCCACGTGGACGAGCGCATGAGCTATCCGGACATCCAGCGGCTTCTTGAACTTGCGGGGAAGGCAACAGAGATGAATCCGGAGCAAATATCCTGCATGGATGAAAGTACGGCAGATGCGGATTCAGGAATGCACATCGGCATGGATAAGAATCCAATCGAATCAGATGTTGAGAAGTTATCTTATTTGAGTGGCGAATCCCCAAAAGCGAATTTGGAATGCGAACCTATGATGGCAGAAACGAGCATGGTTCGCCTTGGAGATTCGAACCGAGATACAACAATGAGTGATGGGAATCTGCTCCAAAAATATGAGGACTATATTCCTATGTTTTGTGACATGCTGGATCTATCTCTGAAAATTCGCGCAAGAAGGAGATTGCGCGGGGCAATTGATTTTGACTTCCCAGAAGCTAAGATTCTACTGAATGATGAGGGCATTCCGGTTGACGTCCTTGTGGAGAAGGCAAATGACGCCACCCGCCTCATCGAGGATTTTATGTTGACGGCAAATGAAACCGTAGCGGAGGAGTTCTGCCGGAAAGGGATACCATTTGTCTACCGCGTTCATGGAGAGCCGGATCCGGAGAAAGTTGAGAGGGCGTTAGAATTTGTCCGAAAACAAGGCGTAGAAATGGAGAAGAAAAGGCATAGGATCAGCCCGAAAGAGATCCAGCAGGTCGTTGAGTCTGTTAAGGGCAGCCAGGCGGAGGCCATGATTTCCACGGTGATTCTGCGCGCCATGCAGCAGGCCAGGTATGAAGCGACATGCGAGGGGCATTTCGGGCTGGCGGCGAAATACTATTGCCATTTCACGTCTCCGATCCGCAGGTATCCGGATTTGCAGATTCATCGAATCATTCACGATTATCTTAGAGGACGGATGACTCCGGAGAAGACGCAGCATTACAGGGAAATCCTCGAGGATGTCGCCCGCCAAAGCTCGATTACCGAACGGAGGGCGGCGGAGTGCGAGCGAGAGACGGAAAAACTCAAGAAGGCTGAGTATATGTACGAGCGGATTGGGCAGAAATTCGAAGGTCATATCTCTTCCGTCACCGGATGGGGGATGTATGTGACGTTGCCCAACACTATCGAGGGCCTGGTTCGGCTGGACGAAATGGTAGACGACTATTTTCATTTTGATGAGTCGCAGATGGCCATTGTCGGGCGGCTTTCCGGCAGGACGTACAGGATAGGGGACGCAGTCAGAGTTATCGTGAAGGATGCGGATCTGCGGATGCGGACGGTGGATTTCGAGTTGGCGTGAACCGATGAAAATGTAGTAAGGATTCGTTTATGTCCGAATCATAACCTACAAAGAGCAGAACCTTCCTGGAATGGAGAATGTCCTTTTCATGATATGTGTTACCATTTTGTGCAGAATGATACTATGTGCTAAAAATCAGTTGGAATTAAGCAACATGAAAGGTATAATGGGGACATAGTTTCTGAAACGATTAGGATTCTGACAAAAAAATGTTACAAGTTGAATCATTTGATTTATATATGAATACTTAGGTGTTTAGGATTTTTCTGCGTAAAATGGGAAATATCGCATGAAAAAGAGGGTCCTTGTTCTACGGATGTTCTGCTTCGTGCAGATTAGGTAACATATGTAAACCGCGGAACAAAAGAAGTCCGGATATGTAATACTTGCCAATAATGAGGTACCGAAACCATGGGAGATAAAAACAGCATTAAACTGGTAGCAAATAATAAAAAAGCGTACCATGATTATTTTATTCTGGAGAAATACGAGGCGGGCATTTCCCTTGCAGGAACGGAAGTGAAATCTATCCGCATGGGCAAATGCTCCATCAAGGAGGCCTATGTTGAGATTAAGGACGGAGAAATGTATATTGTTGGAATGCATATCTCCCCCTATGAGAAGGGAAATATCTTCAACAAGGATCCGCTTAGAACCAGGAAGCTGCTCCTGCACAAGTCCGAGACGAGAAAACTGGGACAGAAAATCAGGGAGAAGGGCTTTACCCTGATGCCGTTGCAGGTTTACTTAAAGGGAAGCCTTGTCAAGGTAGAAGTGGGGCTTGCCAAGGGCAAGAAACTTTACGACAAGAGGGCTGATATAGCGAAGAAGGACATGCAACGCGAGGCGGAGAGAGACTATAAGCATACGTTTTGAGTTGCCGGTCGTAATGGAAATGAGCATAATGCATTCCGCACCGAGGTCGTCTGTGTTTGTGGTAAATTGGGTGTCATCCTGAGCGTAGCGAAGGATCTTATACCAAAAATAAACGCTTTATTAAAAAGATCCTTCGCTTACGCTCACGATGACAAAGGGGTAATGGGTGGCATGAACAGTAATGCTCCCCCTGCGATACAGAATTTTCACAATCTTATGCTTGACCGGATGCGCTATGTGTAGTTTAATAAGAATGATGATAACTGCCATGCGGCAGGAAATCCTCATAACCAGGGCTAGTACTGGTTTCGACGGGGGTTTTGAAGTCAGGGAAGCCATCCGCGGCCCGGACCGCGTATAAACCGGAACTTAAAATTAAACGCTAACAATACAGAGTTAGTAGCGGCGTAAGCTGCTTGTCGACCCATTTGCACCCACACAGGTGGTCATCGGCATCATGAATTGTGGGAAACGATGCCGGTTAAGCTTTGCCCCGGCAGGCGTATTATGAAGCTACTGAAGACGGAAGGGTGCTGTTCCCCGGTCGTCTGAGGGAATGTAAAAGAGCGGCTGTGATGGGAGATGCCTTGAGGGATAGGCTTTCGGACGCGGGTTCGATTCCCGCCTGGTCCATGATACCAAATCAGAAAGGACGGATAAACAGATTAGAATCTGTGTATCTGTCCTTTTCTTTTACAGGTAAAATGCATTATAATAATACTGATGCGATATTAATCTGGAATGGGAATAACATGCATAATCAATCTAGAATACCGAAAATATACATAATAGCCCTAGCTGTCATCATCCTGGTGGAAGTCTTTGTATGCAATTATCTGTTTTACAGGAATCTCAAAAATGATGAAGTATACTTCTCGTTGAATGAAAATGACAGAAACGTCTCGATAGAATTCTTAACCAAGTTAAGCGATGGAGGTCTCTGGGTTGAGGAAGGAGGGCAGCCCTATATCGAAATTAAAAACCTTGATATAGACGGCCGCAGTCTCTATATAGATCTCGCTGACGTGGTATGGTCAGGAGACCTCGATGAGAAGTCAGTGGATTTCAAAATTGAGATGATCGATGAATCCCACAACGATTACTTCAACAGAGGGGGAATAAAAACTGTGTCGGCTCTCATCGAGCAGACGAAGTATTATAGCTTGCGGCCGATGGGTCATTTGAAAGCCGTCCGCATTAATATTTGCAATGTGAGTCCCGGGGACAATATCTATATTGCTGGGATCTCCCTGAACCGAAAATGGCCCATGTTTTTTTCGATTTTCAGGGTTCTTCTTTTTTTCTTTATTTTTGTCCTGATTTATAATTTACGCAAAGGGTCCGCCGCTTACGATGTATACTATGATAATGCTTCACCCAAACAGGGAGTTGCATCTGTCTTTGTGTTCCTGGCGATGCTCATGATTTGTCTGCATCTTGCAGGATTTCTTACCCAAGGTTCCAAGATATGGTATGCTAACCCATATGACCTCTTGGCTCACTCCATAGCGCATGGTCAAGTAGATCTCGATGTCGATATGCCGGCCGATGAATCTCTTCTCGCTGTGGAGGACCCATATGTGCCGGCCAACCGAGTGGGAGTCAGCTATATGTGGGACTGCGCTTATTATCAAGGCAAGTATTATGTTTATTATGGCGTGGTTCCGGAGATACTCTTTTACCTGCCTCATTACCTGTTGACGGGGAAAGATTTCGGGATTACTGCCGTAGGTAAGATTGAACTTGGATTCCTTATGGCCGGAATCTACCTCTGCTTTTTGGAATTGGGCAAGCGTTTTTCCGGTCAAATACCCTATGTGACATGGGTTCTCCTGTTCGTCGCCTCGACAGGCGGGCTGGGAGTCATCCTGCTGTCAAAACAAATACTGTTTTATCATATTCCCGTAATTATGGGCTGCGCATTGTTGTCGCTTGGCATCTACTTCTGGCTTTCATCGGAAAAGCAGGGAGGCAAAGTATTTTCTGTGTCGAAGATTGCCATTGGTTCTCTCTGCATGGCTCTTGCGGTCGGTTGTCGGCCGCAACTGGTGTTCGGTGGCCTGCTGGCGTTGCCGATTTTTATTCGGTATTTCGCGATGAATTCTAAGGATGAGCGGAATGTGAAAAAGACGGTCAGTTATATCCTGGCGGGAACTATTCCGTATGTCATTATCTTCATTCCATTGTTTTATTATAATGCTATCCGGTTTGGCAGCCCGTTCGACTTCGGCGCCAGATATAATCTGACAACTGTTGACGTGACCCGGGTCACTGCAAATGCAGGAAAGCTGATTCCCGGCCTCTTTTGGTATCTGTTTGTTCCGCCAAGGATTACGACTGTGTTTCCATTCATCGAAAACACGGCGTTTACATCATCTTATTCAGGAGAGTTTTTTGCGCTGTACAGCAATGGGGGCTTTATGATTTGCAACCCATTAACGTTCTTCCTCCTTTTCGGCTTCACCCGAAAGAGGCTATTTACGGATATCTATCACAAGGCTTTCTTTTATGCCTGCCTTGTTGTCGCAATAATCATCCTGTTTGTAGACATCATGATGGGCGGATTTATGCCGAGATATTTTTGCGATTTCACCGCATTCGTGCACCTTGCCTGCATTCCAGTCATATGTTTGATGATTGCAAATGCTGACGACCGTTTAAAACGGAACCTGATTCCGGTCGTTACGATGCTTTGCGCGATGACTATTATGTATCATTATTTCCTCTACTATGTTAGTGAGAGCAGGTCGTTCTTCCTGAAGTTTGACCGGGAGGTCTTCCTTCGAGCCTCCTTGTTGTGGCAGTGGTGGGAGTGATGAAAAAAAGATCCTTCGCTTACGCTCAGGATGACAAGGGGGACACGTGGCAGCGCAATAAATGGCTACTATTATAAGGAGCACATAAGGAATTAATAAAAAAAGGAAAGGAGCATTATCATGAAGAAACTATCGGTTTTGCTGGCGTTGCTTTTGGTTTTCTGCCAGCTTTCAGCATGCTCTTCGTTTGACCGGATCCGGTTCGGAACGGCAGGGGAGGGAGGTAACTACAATCTGTTCGGGAAAGCTTTTGCCGGGCATTTAGCGGAAGACACGGATTTAAAGATTGAGGTGAAATCAACGGCGGGTTCCGCTGCCAACCTCCGCCTGATGTCTGAGAATTATCTGCAGGTCGCTATTGCGCAGAATGATATGATTGATGAAGCTTTGAAAAAAGGGATGAGCGGTTTTCAGGCAATCGCCTCCTTGTATACGGAATATTGCCAGATTATCGTGAGGGACGATTCCTCAATCAATAAGATTTCGGATCTGAGAGGCAAATCAGTCTCAGTCGGAGAGGCGGAGTCAGGTACAGAGAGTAATGCGCAGCAGATTCTCAGCGCCTATGGCATATCGGATAAACTGCTGAACAAGAAAAACCTGACCTATGCGCAAGCGGCGGAAGCCCTCGAGGTAGGGGAGATTGACGCCATGTTCGTAACCGCTGGAATACAGACGGAAATCGTTGAAAGCCTGGCCGGCAAGACTGCAATCAGGTTATTGCCGATAGAAGGCGAAGCGCTTTCTATCCTGATGGATTCCTATGATTTCTATGAGAAATGCGTCATTACGGCGGGGACATATTCGGGACAAGACGAGGATGTTCAGACTATCGGCGTGGAATCCGTGCTGCTTGCCAGCGAAACGGTTTCAGAAGAGGTCGTCTACAAGATCACAAAAGAGTTGTACGACCATACTTCTGAAATTCAGTCGGAACTTCCATTTACATTGGAACCGGCTCTGAAAGGCATCACGCTTTCCCTTCATTCCGGAGCTAAAAAGTACTATCTTGAGGCAGGGATTGAAATCCCTGCCGGAATGTGAGGTGAGGTATGAGGCAGTTCAGTTTTGACATGTATCAGACGATAGCCTTGGCAGTAGTTGCCCTGATGCTGGGCGGATTTATCCGAAAGAAGATTCATTTTTTTGAAAAGTTCTGTATCCCGGCTCCCGTTATCGGCGGGCTCGTATTCGCCATTATTTCCTGTATCTTGTATGTGACGGGCATCATCGAGCTGACATTTGACGAGACATTGCGCACTGTGTGCATGGTATTTTTCTTCACATCGGTCGGTTTCCAGGCCAACTTGAAGGTGCTGAGCGCCGGTGGTAAATCGCTGCTGGTGTTCCTTGCATTTGTAACCGCCCTGATTGTTGGCCAGAATGCGCTGGCGGTCGGGCTGTCGAAAGTGTTGGGCATAGATGCCATGATAGGCATGTGTACAGGGTCTATTCCCATGGTCGGCGGACATGGGACGGCGGGCGCATTTGGACCGGTCATGGAAGACCTGGGGCTGGTTGGTGCCACGACGGTCTGCACCGCGGCGGCGACTTTCGGTCTTATAGCGGGAAGCCTTATTGGGGGTCCGCTTGGAAACAGCCTGATAAAGGGCAAGGATTTGCTGAAAACTGTCAAAGAGGAAGATGACAGC
>JAUMWM010000104.1 GCA_030529705.1 Lachnospiraceae bacterium | reverse complement strand
TTACGCTCAGGATGACAAGGGCAGTACATGAGGTGTGAACAGTAACCATAAAAAGACGGGACCGTCTCCACGGTCCCGTCTTATTTTTATCGCTTTATTCGTCGCTCACGTCAATCATCTCTTCCTCTGCGATCGCCATGTCCGGCTCGTCAGCCTCCTCGGAAGCATCATCCTCGGTTATGACCACCGGCGGAGCCTGCTCCGCCGCTTCTTTGGCGGCAGCCTCGGCGGCCTTGCGCATCTCTACGCGCTCGTCCGTATCGAGCCTTACGCCGCGATACCTGCGAAGGCCGGTACCTGCGGGAATGAGCTGTCCTATGATGACGTTCTCCTTGAGGCCGATCAGAGGATCGATCCGGCCCTTTATCGCCGCATCGGTCAGCACCTTCGTCGTCTCCTGGAAGGACGCTGCCGACATGAAGGAATTGGTGGCCAGAGCCGCCTTGGTGATTCCGAGGACGACCCTCGTCCCTTCGGCAGGCTCTTTGCCCTCTGCCTCCATCCTCTCGTTCAAATCCTCGAAATCAAGGATGTCGACAAGGCTGCCCGGCAGAAGGTCCGTATCGCCCTGCTTCTCCACGCGGATTTTCTTAAGCATCTGGCGCACAATGACCTCGATATGCTTGTCGTTGATCTCAACGCCCTGCAGGCGGTATACGCGCTGCACCTCCCGCAGCAGATAATCCTGCACGGCGCGGATGCCGCGAATCTTCATAATGTCGTGCGGATTGACGGAACCTTCCGTGATCTCATCGCCGGCCTCGAGTACCTGGTCATCCGTAACCTTCAGCCTGGATCCGTATGGAATCAGATATGTCTTCTGATAATCCTTGGTTCCCTCCTCACCGTTCTCATTTGTGACGATGACCTCGCGCTTCTTCTTCTGGTCGCTGATCGTAACCCGGCCCGGAATCTCGGAGATGATGGCAAGACCTTTCGGCTTGCGCGCCTCGAAAAGCTCCTCGACACGGGGAAGACCCTGCGTGATATCGCCGCCGGCAACGCCGCCGGTATGGAACGTACGCATGGTAAGCTGCGTGCCAGGCTCGCCGATCGACTGGGCGGCGATAATGCCGACCGCCTCGCCAACCTGGACGGCCTCGCCGGTCGCCATATTTGCCCCGTAACACTTGACGCAGATGCCAAGCTTGGAGCGGCAGGTCAGGATCGTGCGGATCTTCACCTTCGAAATCGGGCTTCCGTCCGGATCTACGCCGCGGGCAATCACGCGCTCCGCCCTGCGCGGATTAATCATGTGATTTGCCTTCACGAGCACGTTGCCGTCCTTATCATAAATAGTCTGGGCGGCAAATCTGCCGGTAATCCTCTCCTGCAGGGATTCAATCTCTTCCTTGCCGTCCGCAAATCTGGAGACCCACATGCCCGGAATCTCATCCCTGTCATCCGAGCAGTCCATCTCGCGAATGATAAGCTCCTGGGAGACGTCGACGAGACGCCTTGTCAGGTATCCCGAGTCAGCCGTTCGAAGAGCCGTGTCGGACAAGCCCTTTCTGGCTCCGTGGGCTGACATGAAATACTCCAGAACGTCAAGGCCTTCGCGGAAGTTGGACTTGATGGGAAGCTCGATCGTATGACCGGTCGTATCCGCCATCAGGCCACGCATGCCAGCAAGCTGTTTGATCTGCTTATCGGAACCACGGGCTCCGGAGTCAGCCATCATGAAGATATTGTTGTACTTGTCAAGGCCGTTTAGAAGCTTCTTGGTCAGCTCCGCATCCATATTCTTCCAGGTCTCGACGACTTCCTTGTAGCGTTCCTCGTTGGTGATGAAGCCGCGCCTGTAGTTTCTGGTAATCTTATCCACCGTATCCTGGGCGTCTTTGATGAGCTGCGGCTTTTCCTCCGGGACGGTCATGTCGGAAATGGAAACCGTCATGGCCGAAACGGTCGAATACTTATAGCCCATGGCCTTGACCTTGTCCAGCACTTCCGCCGTCACGGTCGCGCCGTGGATATTGATGACCTTCGTCAGGATGCTCTTTAAGGCTTTCTTGCCTGTCAGGAAATCTACCTCGAGCTTCAGGGCATTTTCCGGATCCTCGCGGTCCACAAAACCGAGATCCTGCGGAATGATTTCATTAAAGAGGAACCTACCGAGCGTGCTTTCGACATTTGCGAAAATCGTATCTCCATTTTCAAGCTTCGCGCTGCGGCGGACCGAGATCCTGCTCTGCAGCGTAATATACTTATTCTCATAAGCGAGAATCGCCTCGTTCAGGCTGGAGAAATGCATCCCCTCGCCCTTGGACCCCGGCCGCTCCTGGGTCAGGTAGTAGATTCCGAGGACCATGTCCTGAGACGGAACAGCCACCGGGCCGCCGTCTGACGGCTTCAAGAGGTTGTTCGGCGACAGCATCAGGAAGCGGCATTCCGCCTGGGCCTCCACGGTCAGCGGAAGGTGCACGGCCATCTGGTCGCCGTCGAAGTCGGCGTTGAACGCCGTACATACGAGCGGGTGAAGCTTGATTGCCTTGCCCTCTACCAGGATCGGCTCAAATGCCTGGATGCCCAGACGATGGAGCGTAGGCGCGCGGTTCAGCATGACGGGGTGTTCCGTGATGACGTCCTCGAGCACGTCCCACACATTCCCTTCCAGCCTCTCGACCATCTTCTTCGCGCTCTTGATGTTGTGCGCAGTTCCGCGTCCCACGAGCTCTTTCATGACAAACGGCTTGAAGAGCTCGATGGCCATCTCCTTGGGCAGGCCGCACTGATAGATTTTCAGTTCCGGTCCTACGACGATAACGGAACGTCCGGAATAGTCGACGCGTTTTCCGAGCAGGTTCTGGCGGAAACGGCCGGACTTGCCTTTCAGCATGTCGGAGAGCGACTTCAAAGCCCTGTTTCCGGGACCCGTGACCGGACGGCCGCGCCGCCCGTTGTCAATCAGCGCGTCAACCGCCTCCTGGAGCATACGCTTCTCGTTCCGGACGATGATTTCCGGCGCCCCGAGTTCCAGAAGCCTCTTTAAACGGTTGTTCCTGTTGATAATTCTTCTATATAAATCGTTGAGATCCGACGTCGCAAAGCGTCCGCCGTCCAACTGCACCATCGGGCGAAGGTCGGGCGGGATGACCGGAATGACATTCATAATCATCCACTCAGGCCTGTTTCCGGACTCCCGGAATGCCTCGATAGCGTCCAGCCTCTTAATGACGCGGGCCCTCTTCTGGCCGGTGGAATCCTTCAGTTCCTTTTTCAGATCCGCCGATTCCTGCTCCAGGTCGATTTCCTTCAGGAATTCCTGGATAGCCTCGGCCCCCATGCCCACGCGGAAATTCCAGCCGTAGGCCTCGCGGGCGTCCTGATACTCCTTCTCCGTGAGAATCTGCTTCTTCACCAGATTCGGAGCGGCATCAGCCGGGTCGAGGACGATATAATTTGCGAAATAGAGAACCTTCTCCAGCGTCTTCGGAGAGATGTCGAGAACGAGTCCCATCCTCGACGGAATCCCCTTGAAATACCAGATGTGCGAAACAGGAGCCGCCAGTTCTATATGTCCCATGCGCTCGCGCCGGACGGAGGATTTCGTAACCTCGACGCCGCAGCGGTCGCAGACGACGCCCTTATAGCGGATCTTCTTGTATTTGCCGCAGTGGCACTCCCAGTCCTTGGAAGGTCCGAAAATGCGTTCACAGAACAGGCCGTCCTTCTCCGGCTTCAATGTGCGGTAATTGATCGTCTCGGGCTTCTTAACCTCCCCCTTGGACCATTCGCGAATCTTGTCCGGGGAAGCCAGGCCGATGCGGATCGCATCAAATGTTACCGGCTTGTACTCTTCCTGCTTGTTGTTAATATCTGCCATATGTGCCTCCCATTTAAAAACACACCAGGTTGATTAGTCATCCTCTCCAAAACCTTCGTCAACTCCGAGGAAAGCATCGTCATCCTCGAAATCATCCCCAAGGTCGTCATACGGATTTCCAATCAGTTCGTCATCCGTCTCATCCTCGTCAACAAGCTGCTCTGTGTCCTCGTCAAAATGCTGCTGCGTATATCCGTGCCTTGCAAGCTCATCCCTGTCTTCCCGGCGGGAACCTCTGGAGTCGCCCTCGATAACCTTGCGCAGATCCGTCTCGCCGTAATCGATCGTCTCCTTGAGCGTGACTTCCTCCCGGTTCTCATCGAGAACCCGGACGTCCAGGCCGAGAGACTGGAGCTCTTTCAGGAGGACCTTGAAAGATTCCGGAATGCCGGGACTCGGAATATTGTCTCCCTTGATGATCGCTTCGTAGGTCTTGACGCGGCCGATCACGTCGTCGGACTTCATGGTCAGGATTTCCTGCAATGTATAGGAAGCCCCGTATGCCTCCAGGGCCCAGACTTCCATCTCGCCGAAGCGCTGGCCGCCGAACTGGGCTTTGCCGCCGAGCGGCTGCTGGGTGACGAGCGAATACGGACCTGTCGAGCGCGCATGGATCTTGTCATCTACCAGGTGGTGGAGCTTCAGATAATGCATGTGGCCGATCGTAACGGGAGAATCGAAGCATTCGCCGGTCCTGCCGTCCCGAAGCTGGACTTTCCCATCTCTGGAAATCGGAACGCCCTTCCACAGTTCCCTGTGGTCAAGGTGGTCGCCCAGATACTTCATCAGGTCCGGATCCGTGTTATCCTCATACTTGGCCTTAAAATCTTCCCAGGAGCTGTTGACGTAATCATTTGCCATTTCCAGCGTATCCTGGATGTCGCTTTCATTTGCACCGTCAAATACCGGAGTGGCGATATTGAATCCCAACGCCTTCGCCGCAAGGCTCAGGTGGATCTCAAGAACCTGGCCGATATTCATACGGGACGGAACGCCGAGCGGGTTCAAGACGATGTCAAGCGGGCGCCCGTTCGGAAGGAACGGCATATCCTCGACCGGCAGGACGCGGGAAACAACGCCCTTGTTGCCGTGGCGGCCGGCCATCTTGTCGCCAACTGAAATCTTTCTCTTCTGCGCAATGTAAATGCGGACGGACTGGTTCACGCCGGGCGGCAGCTCGTCGCCTTCGGACCTGGTGAACACCTTGGCGTCCACAACGATGCCGTACTCGCCGTGCGGGACTTTGAGGGAGGTGTCCCTCACCTCGCGCTCCTTCTCGCCGAAAATAGCGCGGAGCAGCCTCTCCTCGGCCGTGAGCTCCGTCTCGCCCTTCGGCGTAACCTTGCCGACCAGAATGTCGCCCGCGCGCACTTCCGCGCCGATTCGGATGATTCCCCTGTCGTCAAGGTCTTTCAGGGCTTCGTCACCAACGCCCGGCACGTCGCGTGTGATTTCCTCTGCGCCGAGCTTCGTATCGCGGGACTCGGCCTCGTACTCTTCAATATGGATGGATGTATACACGTCATCCTGCACGAGCCGTTCGGAAAGCAGGACCGCATCCTCGTAATTATAGCCTTCCCAGGTCATGAAGCCAATCAGCGGGTTCTTGCCGAGAGCCAGCTCGCCGTTACAAGTGGACGGGCCGTCGGCAATTACCTGTCCGGCCTCGACATAATCGCCCTTGTTCACGATAGGCTTCTGGTTGTAGCAGTTGCTCTGGTTGGAACGGGAGAATTTTGTCAGATGATACTCTTCCCTCGTTCCATCATCGCAGGTCATGACAATTTCCGTGGAACTGACAAATGTAACCGTGCCGGATCTTCTCGCCAGCACGCAGAGTCCGGAGTCGGCCGCGGCCTTCTCCTCCATGCCCGTGCCGACGACCGGCGCTTCCGTTGTGAGGAGCGGGACGGCCTGGCGCTGCATGTTGGAACCCATCAGGGCGCGGTTCGCGTCATCGTTCTGGAGGAACGGTACCAGGGACGTAGCGACCGAGAACACCATCTTCGGGGATACGTCCATATAATCAAACATCGTGCGGTCGTAGGCCTGCGTCGCTTCGCGGTAACGGCCGGAGACGTTCTTGTGGACGAAGTGGCCTTCCTCGTCGAGGGGTTCATTTGCCTGCGCGACATGGTAATTGTCCTCTTCGTCCGCCGTCATATAATCCACGTCGTTCGTGACGCGCGGATTCATCGGGTCGCTCTTGTCCACGCGGCGGTACGGAGCCTCGATAAAGCCGTACTCGTTTATCCTCGCGTAACAAGCCAGCGAGTTGATAAGGCCGATATTCGGACCTTCAGGCGTCTCGATCGGGCACATGCGTCCGTAATGGGAGTAGTGTACGTCTCGAACCTCGAAACCTGCGCGGTCTCTGGACAAGCCGCCCGGACCTAAGGCGGAAAGTCGCCTCTTGTGGGTAAGCTCGGACAGCGGGTTGTTCTGGTCCATGAACTGGGACAACTGGGACGATCCGAAGAACTCCTTCACCGCCGCCGTAACCGGCTTGATATTGATCAGCGACTGCGGGCTGACGGCCTCCGAATCCTGCGTCGTCATGCGCTCCCTTACTACCCTCTCCAGCCTGGAGAGACCGATGCGGTACTGGTTCTGGAGGAGCTCGCCCACGGCGCGGATGCGGCGGTTGCCCAGATGGTCGATATCGTCATCATTGCCAACCCCGTATTCCAGGTGCATATTGTAATTGATGGAGGCAAATATATCCTCCCTGGTCACATGTTTCGGAATCAGGTCGCCGGCGCGCCTCCTGACGGCCAGCCGGAGTTCCTTCTCATCCGTAGCCGTATCGAGAATCTCGCGGAGCACGGGATAATATACGAGTTCCGTGATCCCGAAACTCTTTTTATCTTCCGGGGTGAGTTCGATCCATTTGTCAATATCGACCATCATGGAGGAAAGGACCTTAATCTCATGGTCTACCCCTTCCACTTCGAGATAAACGCCCGAAATTGCGCGGTTCTGAATCTCGTCCGCCATCTCGCGGGTGACGGTCGTTCCCGCCTCGGCAAGGATTTCCCCGGTCTGCTCATCGACGACGTCCCGTGCCAACACATGGCCGGTAATCCTGTTGCGGAGCAGAAGCTTCTTATTAAATTTATAACGGCCGACCTTTGCCAGGTCATATCTCCTGGGGTCAAAGAACATCCCATGGATGAGGCTTTCCGCGGAGTCGATGGCCAGCGGCTCGCCCGGACGGATCTTTTTGTAAAGTTCAAGCAGGCCTTCCTGATAGTTCGTGGAAGGATCCTTGCTGAAGGAAGCCTCGATCTTCGGCTCGTTTCCGAAGGTTTCGATAATTTCCTGGTTGCTTCCGATTCCAAGCGCGCGAATAAGCTGCGTGATCGGCACCTTCCTGGTGCGGTCGACGCGGACGTAGAAAACGTCGTTGGAGTCCGTCTCGTACTCGAGCCATGCGCCGCGGTTCGGGATGACCGTGCAGGAATAGAGCCTCTTGCCAATCTTATCATGCGTGATGCCGTAGTAGATGCCCGGAGAACGGACAAGCTGGCTGACGATGACTCGCTCGGCGCCATTGATGATAAACGTGCCGGTCTCCGTCATAAGAGGCAAATCGCCCATGAAGATTTCATGCTCCTTGATTTCGCCGTTTTCTTTATTGAGCAGACGAACCGTGACATTCAGGGGAGCGGCGTAGTTTGCATCACGCTCTTTGCACTCTTCGATGGGATACTTGATTTTCTCCCTGCAAAGCTCGTAAGAAACAAACTCAAGGCTCAGCTTGTCACTGTAGTCTTCAATCGGCGAGATGTCATCGAAGATTTCCTTGAGGCCTTTGTTTACGAACCAATCGTAGGAAGATTTCTGGACTTCAATCAGATTGGGCATTTCCAGAACTTCTCTTCGCCGCTGATAGCTCATTCGAACCGATCTTCCGGACTCAATTGGACGAATTCTGTTTTTCTCCATTCGACGTTTCACCCCGTTATTTCTTTATATTTACTGCTAGGAAGATGCCGGGAAATGTGGCAAAATAGGCTAAATGGCGCCTGTTTTACGGACAAATCCTTGGAAACATTATACAATTTACCTGTATATGGTCCCCTGAGAGCGCGCATTTGCGGTTGCCCGACAAAAATGCACAACAAGAAACGGCACTTCGCCACAATAGTGCATTGTTCAGAATAACACATATCTAAGGGGATGTCAAAGTTTTTTATCAAAACTTTTCAAACAATTTATAAAAAAGGATAACATTTACGCATTCGGTATCGCCCATGTCATCCTGAGCGTAAGCGAAGGATCTTTTTCCATCAAAGGCAACGTGATTGCAAAAGATCCTTCGCTGCGCTCAGGATGACAAGGGTGAAAAGATATGACAACTGATTTTCAGTAAAAAAAGGACCGCCGCTATTAGCGGCAGCCCTCTCATTTCCAGCGTAGCCTTATTATTTAAGAGTAACCTTAGCGCCGGCTTCCTCAAGATCCTTCTTGAGAGCCTCAGCCTCTTCCTTG
>JAUMWM010000359.1 GCA_030529705.1 Lachnospiraceae bacterium | reverse complement strand
CGGACGTGCATGGATACCTTCTGCGTCTGTGAGTACATAACTGAAGCTCTTCATTCTTTCATTCTCCTTGTCTTATATTTTGGGAGGGGATTGTAAGATGGTTATAAAATTACTTTGCCATCCCATTTGTTGTAATTATACCACAAAAACCGCTAAAGAAAAGCACTAAACTTCGTCATTTTTCAAAGAATTTTGAAAAATATTACAATTCAATCGCCGCGTCATTTCTCCTTTGTTATCCTGAGCGGAATCGAAGAGTCTTTTTCATTCACCAGCTGGGGATGGTATAAGATCCTTCGCTTACGCTCAGGATGACATCGGGGAATTGTCATTGGAAATCAGTCTTTCGGGGACAGCCTCCTAACCCTGAGCACCCCCTCTATCTCCTTCAGCCTCTCGACCGTATCGTGCGGCATCTTGGCATCCATGTCGATAAGGGTATACTCATAAGCCCCCTTGCTCTTGCTGGTCAGGTTCTCAATGTTCAGCCCGTTATTCCCGAAAAAGGCCGTAATCTGGGAAATCATGTTCGGAATGTTCCGGTGCAGGATTGCCACCCTGGAGACAGATGTGCAAATCCCGGCGCTCAGGTTCGGATAGTTCACGGAATTTGAGATATTTCCGTTGTCCAGATAATCCTGCAGCTCTTTCACTGCCATGATTGCGCAATTCTCCTCAGCCTCCTCCGTGGATGCGCCCAGATGGGGAAGGACGACGGCATGTTTCATATGCGCGGACATGGGATTTGCAAAATCCGTCACGTAACATTTAATCTTCCTGCTTTCAAGCGCCTCCGCCATGGCCGCCTCATCGACGAGGGCATCGCGCGCAAAGTTCAGGACGCTTGCCCCGGGCTTCATCTTCTCGATTGCCTCCTTCGAAATCATGCCCTTCGTGGACGGCATGAACGGGACATGTATCGTCACAAAATCGCTCTTTACGAGGAGGTCATCCAGAGTCTCCGCATAGCGGACGGCGCGGGACATATGCCATGCGGCATCGACCGACAGGTACGGGTCATACCCGTAGACTTCCATACCGAGCTGAGAGGCTGTATTTGCCACCTGGACACCGATTGCGCCGAGACCGATCACGCCGAGGGTCTTGCCTAGGACTTCGTTTCCTGCAAATGCCTTTTTCGCCTTCTCTGCCGCTTTCGCTATATCCGGGTTATCAGCATTTTCCTTCACCCAGTCCGCCCCGCCAACGACGTCGCGGGCAGCCAGCATAAGGCCGGCGATAACCAGCTCCTTGACGGCATTGGCGTTAGCGCCGGGCGTGTTAAAGACGACGATGCCCTCTTCGCTACATCGGTCGACCGGGATATTATTCACTCCAGCGCCGGCACGGGCGATTGCCCGCAGGTTCTTCGGAAACTCCATCTCATTCATGTTGGCGGACCGGACCAGGACGCCGGCCGCTTCATCGATTGAATCGACCAGTTCATACCCTGCCCTGAACTTTGCAGTCCCTATTTCACTGATATTATTTAAACAGAAAATCTTCCTATCTTTCATAAAACGCTCCTTCTTGTACAGACCATACAGTGATAACCATGGACACAGTTGTATATCTTACAAAGAAAAAAAAGAATTGGCAAGAGAAACCATCTTTTTTGACAAAAAAAGGTGCGAAAAAAGGGAGCCGCATAAAGCAGCTCCCATACTTGCGCCTATTCATTTATAAGGCCGAATCCCTTATTCTCAGCCCTCGTACGGCTTCTTCCAGAAGGAAAGAATCAGGCAGCCGATGATGGAACCGACAGCAAGCGCCACGAAGTACATGAGCGGATTCGTGATGATCGCGATGACCCAGAAGCCGCCGTGCGGTGCCGGGCTTGCGCAGCCGAACATCGCTGAAAGAGCGCCGGCAACCGCGGAACCTACGATACAGGACGGAATGACATGTCCCGGATCGGCAGCCGCATACGGGATAGCGCCTTCGGAGATGAAGGAAAGACCCATGATGTAGTTGACAAGACCGGCCTTCTTGTCAGCCTCGGACCATTTGTTCTTGAAGATCGTCGTGGAAAGAGCGATAACGAGCGGAGGAACCATGCCGCCGACCATGACGGATGCCATGATGATCTTACCGGCATCCGTGCCCTCAGCCAGCATGGCCGTACCGAATACATAGGCCGCCTTGTTGAACGGGCCGCCCATGTCGATGGACATCATGCCGCCGACGATTGCGC
>JAUMWM010000358.1 GCA_030529705.1 Lachnospiraceae bacterium | reverse complement strand
GATAAGATGCTCGAATAATTCGGCCCGTGGGGACGGTCCTTTTGGGCCAAAAAATTTCGTCCCAAAAGGACCGTCCCCGCGGGCCGAAAAAACTCGACCCAAAAGGACCGTCCCCGCGGGCTGAAGCTGAAATAGGAGGGGCTATGGAGATAAAGATAAAACATGGGAAGGCCGAAGTTGCCTACGAAGCCGGAACCAGCCTCCGGCAGATAGCCGATGATTTTCAAATGGAGTACAAGCATCCGATCGTCCTTGCCAGCGTCAATGGGAAGCTGCACGAACTCCACAGAAAGATGGAAAGGGACGCTGTAGTGGAGTTTCTGACCACGGGGAGCAAGATCGGAAACCAGACGGTCAGGAGGAGCATGGTCATGCTCTTCGTAGCCGCATGCTGGAAGATGGGGTCGAAAAAGAATTTGCTAAAAACCGTCCTGCACTTTTCCATCAAATCCGGATATTATTTCACGGTGGAGGGGTGCGAGGTGGACGATGCATTTGTCCAAAAGCTCGAAACCCTCATGAGGGACATGGTGGACCGGGGATGCAGGATAAACAAAATGACGATTCCGACGGACGAAGCCATTCTGAAATTTGCAGGATACCACATGGCCGACAAGGAAAAGCTTTTTAGGACCCGCCTGAACTCTTCGGTGAACATCTACAATCTGGATGGCTACGAGGACTATAACTACGGCTACATGACGTATGATACGTCGATACTTGGCAAATTCAGCCTCCATCGGTACCACGAAGGGATCGTGATGATGATGCCGACGGAGAATCATCCGGACGCACTAGATGACTTTCTTCCGGATGACAAATTGTTCCAGACAAGGATTTCCGGGAAGCAGTGGGCCGGGAAGCTTGAAATCGACTGCGTCGGGGATCTGAACGAACGAATCGTCAAAGGGGGCGTGAGGCAGGTCGTCCTGGTCTCCGAAGCCATGCAGGAAGGGCATATAGCCGGGATAGCGAAGAAGATAAAGGAGCGGGGCGGGATAAAATTCGTCATGATTGCAGGTCCGTCCTCATCCGGCAAGACGACATTTTCCCAGAGGCTTATCACGCAGTTGATGGCGCTGGGATTTGTCCCGCATTATATAGGCGTGGATAATTATTTCATACCAAGAGACTTGGTGCCGCTGGATGAATATGGGCAGAAGGATTTTGAATCCCTCCGCGCCATTGACGTGGAAACTTTCAATCAGGACATGACAAACCTCCTCATGGAGAAAGAAATAAGCCTGCCTACCTATGATTTCATTACCGGGAAAAGGGTCTTTAGCGGCGAGACGCTTTCGCTTGGCAGGGACGAGATTCTGGTCATTGAGGGGATCCATTGCCTGAATGACGAGCTGAGTTATTCGCTTCCGGATGACTGCAAATTCAAGATATACATCAGCGCCCTCACGCAGGTCAATATCGATGAGCATAACCGGATTCCGTCCTCGGACGGGCGGCTGCTTCGGCGCATTGTTCGGGATCACAGGACCCGCGGTTATTCCGCCATGAACACTTTGTCCATGTGGGATGCGGTCAGGAGGGGGGAGGAGGCTTACATTTTCCCGTTCCAGGAGACGGCGGACGAGATCTTCAACTCCGCCCTTCCCTACGAACTGTCGCTGCTGAAGCTGTATGCGCAGCCGCTGCTCTTCCAGGTGCCGAAAGGCCATCCGCATTATTTTGAAGCGCACAGGCTGCTAAAATTTATGGATTATTTTATTCCGATTCCGCCGGAAGACGTGCCCAGAAACTCTATCCTGAGGGAGTTTATAGGCGGGGGATGCTATCGGCTGTGAGTGCGATTTTAACTATACAAGGGTTATTTGGCAAGTGTAGGCGGGAGAAAAGACTCGCAAGTGGTTATTGTTCACATATCTGATCAGAAATCGCCTGTATTTGTGAAAAATCGGGCGTCATCCTGAGCGCAGCGAAGGATCATTTTTCATAAAGCCGCTGCAGATGGTAAAAGATCCTTCGCTACGCTCAGGATGACATACTCGCCTCCGCCTTTTCTTTCTCCGCCTTTGGTAAAAGATCCTTCGCTACGCTCAGGATGACATACATTAAATCACAAGTACAGACGATTTCGATGCGGAAGCGTGATCGGTAACCCACAAGATTCATCAAGCTGAATCAGTTATTTATGATTCCAGTGCAAAATGGGCATTTTTCCCTGTGCAGTCTTTTTGCCC
>JAUMWM010000357.1 GCA_030529705.1 Lachnospiraceae bacterium | reverse complement strand
GTTCAGGGGGAGGTGAGATCAGGTTCATGGCAGGCATTATCGTAAAAGAGAATGAATCGCTTGACAGCGCGCTTAGAAGGTTTAAGCGCAGCTGCGCGAAAGCCGGTATCCAGCAGGAAATCCGCAAGCGCGAACATTATGAGAAACCATCCGTTCGCCGCAAGAAGAAGTCCGAAGCTGCCCGTAAAAGAAAATATAATTAAATGACGAGATCCCCGGCAGATAGCCGGGGATTTTTACAGGAAAAACTTGTCCAAACTTTCGTCCCATGGGGACGGTCCTTTTGGACCGATTTTCGGCTCAAAAGGACCGTCCCCACGAGCTGGTCTTTTTCGGCCCAAAAGGACCGTCCCCGCGGGCTGGTCCAAGGCGCTTAAAGATGCCCGCAGTAAAGATGAGGAGGATGTCTTGCGTATCCATATAAAGCCCTACACGGTAAAATCGGAAAAAATTGGCAAACCGTTTCGATGCGTCCTGATTTCCGATCTACATAACCATGATTTCGGAGATGCAAATGCTCCCATCCTTGAAATGATACGTTCCCTGGATCCGGATTTCATCCTTTTTCCGGGCGACCTCGTGATAGGATTGGTGGAATATCCCCTGCATGTGTCCGAGGCATTTGCAAAAGAGATCCCGAAAATTGCGCCAGTCTACTTCTCGAACGGAAACCACGAGTCAGAACTTCGTATTTTTGACGAGGAAGCCTACAGGCATTGCATGAAGATAATGAAAGAATCCGGAATCCACATTCTCAACAATTCTTCCGAATTCATGCTCGTAAATGATAATCCCGTATGCATACACGGCCTCGAACTGGGACTGCACAAGTATCGGAAATTCAGGGTCCCCCACATATCAAGGAGGCATATAAGGGAGAGGCTGGGATACATGGAAGACCAAGACTGCTTCCACATCCTGATGGCCCATAACCCGGAGTTCGGCGACTTATATTGCAGATGGGGGGCGGATCTCATCGTTTCGGGGCATTTCCACGGCGGGCTGGTCCGTTCGCCGTTCTCCGGCAGGAACCTGCTTAGCCCATATGGCTTTTTTTATCCGAGGCACGGATACGGCCAGTGCGTCTTTACCGAGTCAGGCAAAATTTACAGGAACACCTCCGACCTGCACCCTGCCGGCGAGAACGTCCCTCCCGGAGAGTGCCTGGTGACATCCGCAGGGCTAGGGGACCACAAGCCGCTTCCAAGGCTTTTCGATCCTTACGAGATCGTATGCATTGACGTGATGAGAGCGTAATGCGGTGGAATAAGCCAAAGAACTTCGCCAGGTGTACGCAAGATCGCGTGCGTTGATGTGAAGAAAGAGGAATCATTGCATAGAAAGAGGGACTTAGATGGCTCTTAAAGTAGAATTGCCGGCATTTGACGGGCCGCTGGATTTGCTGCTGAACCTGATTGAAAAAAACAAGGTCAGCATATTTGACATACCGATCGTCTCCGTCACGGACCAGTATCTGGAATATGTGCGGCAAATGGAAGCCGAGGACCTTGGAACCATGTCCGAGTTCATGGTCATGGCGGCCGAGCTCATCTCCATCAAATGCAAGATGCTCCTTCCTCCCGAAGTAGACGAGGAGGGGGAAGAGGTGGATCCGAGGGAGGATCTTGTGAGGCGGCTGCTGGAATATAAGATGTACAAGTACGTCTCTTATGAGTTAAAAGACCGCATGGACGACGCGGCCCTGACGTTTTATAAGCCGGATACGACGCCGAAGGAAGTGCGTTCCTATAGGCCCGAGGTCGATCCCGCAGACCTGATAGGAAGCCTGACGCTGGGCGACTTGCACGGAATATTTGACCAGGTGCTGCGGCGGCAGGCCGACAAAATAGACCCGGTCAGAAGCCGGTTTGGCACGATTAAAAAGGAAGAGGTCAGCCTTGAGGACAAATTGCTCGAACTGGCGGGCTATGCGTCGAAGAAAAAGAGATTTTCATTCCGCAAAGTCCTGCAGGCGCAAAAGACCAGGACGCAGACCATCGTCATATTCCTCGCCCTCCTTGAATTGATGAAATACGGGGTCCTTGAGTCCGTCCAGGAGGAGGTAGGTGGCGAGATCTGGATAGAGGCCGTGCCCGGCGCGGATATCAGCCAGGTCAATATTGAGAGTGATTTCGGCGAGGCGTGACCGGCCGGCGACGCCTGAGTTTTTCCGGCCTGTGGGACCGGTTTCGGCTTGCGGAGCC
>JAUMWM010000103.1 GCA_030529705.1 Lachnospiraceae bacterium | reverse complement strand
CAAACACCCCCACCCCCCCGCCCCCCCCCCACCACCCAAAAAAACCCCCCCCAACAGACCCGCCCCCGCGGGCCGAAAAAATTCGGCCCAAAAGGACCGTCCCCACGGGCCGAAAGTCAATGACTGCGCCTGGTCAGCAGCACCCATATCACGATCGGGGCGCCGAATGCGGCCGTAACGGAACTGATAGACAACTCCGTGGGTGCAAATGCGAGCCTCGCCACCAAATCGCATGCCAGGCAGAAACAGGCTCCGCCCAGAAAAGAAGCCGGAATGATAATGAGCGGCTTTGCCGTCCCGAACAGATTCCGGACGAGGTGCGGCACGGCGATTCCCACGAAGGAGATGGGACCCGCAAATGCCGTGACGAGGGCGGACATCATGCTTGAAAGCAGGATGAGTTCCACCCGGAACCAGAGGATGTCCACCCCCATGTTCCGGGCGTAGGCCTCGCCTAACTGGTATGCCCCCATAGGCTTTGAGAGAAGTACGCAGAGGGCAAGGCAAGGAAGGGTGACGAGGGCGATGGTGCGGACGTCCGCCCAGCTCGTTCCGGAAAAACTGCCCAGCGCCCAGTTATGCAGATTTACGATGTCTGCATCATCTGCAAATGCAACCACGAAATCGGTAATCGCAGAGCAGATATAGCCGATCATGACGCCGCAGACCACAAGGAAAGCCATATTCCGCATCCGAAGCGATAGGATGAGGACGAAAGACATGGAGAGGATGGCTCCTGCAAATGCCGCCGCCACCATCATGCCGCTGCCCGGCATGGCGCCGCGGCCTATGGAAAAGACCATGAAGAGGGCAACGGCTAGCTTTGCGCCGGAGGATATCCCGAGCACGAAAGGCCCGGCAATCGGGTTGTGGAAAAAAGTCTGCAGGAGAAAGCCGGCGACGGAGAGCGAGCCTCCCAGAAGGGCGGCGGCGATGATACGGGGCATCCGGACTTCCAGCAGTATTTTTCCCGATGTATCCGCAGCGTTCGGGGATGACAGAATTTGAAAGATTTGCCCCGGAGAAAGGGGCAGACTTCCGGAGTTGATGTTCAGGATAATAAGTATGAGGGCGAAGAGCGCAAGCGCGAGGAAGCACGCCGTCTGCCGCAAAGTTTTGTTGGTCATATTTATATACCGATGCTATCAAATTAGATTCTGTGATTAAATGTGTGTAACTACTCAGCAGGTTGCCTGAATCCTTGTCATCCTGAGCGTAAGCGAAGGATCTTAAACGTAAAACATACGCAAAAAACAAAGATTCTTCGCTTACGCTCGGAATGACATGAGGTGCTGAGCAGTTACAAAGATTCTTCGCTAACGCTCAGAATGACAGGGCATCGAATTGTTAGGTACTTTCTTTGTCATCCAGTTAGATATTTCTAAGTAAGCCTGTGTAGGAATTCCATGTCTTTACTATCAGCCTGCCCGGAAATGACGGAATGCAGTTCCAGCATAATCCGGGCGATGGCTGTCGGCTGCTGGTATACGTTCTTTCCGCCAGCCCAGATATTTCCGCTTCGGGCAGCCTTGCTGCTCCTTAGCAGAGGGGCTTTGGAGTAGAAGTCTTCAAGGGAATCGACATCTCCGTCGATGGATGTGCTGTAAATCAGGATATCTGCTTCCATGGCTTCTGATAAGAAATCCTCCATCTGCATGTTCATCGTGGCCTGGGCAGTACCTGCGTCCACAGCATCGGAAAATGCATATCTGCCGCCGGACAATTCAATCATGCGGGAGATATAATCGCCGGGTCTCCGAATATTGGCAGAGCCGGAAGTGGTTATATAAAAGTAAGCAACGGATGGGGTATCCTCAGGGAGCGGAAGCGCCTTTAAGGACTCCAGCTGCTCGCTGAAAAAAGCGTCCGCCTTGTCTGAAACGCCGAGAAGAACCCCATAAAGCCGTATCCACTCCATGCGGCCAAGCGGATGTTCCTCATAGCTGGATTTGTCCACGAAGACTGGGATTCCCAGCGTCTCCAGTTTCTCTTTTGTCTCGGGCTTATGGTAAATCATGGTTGATTCGATTGCAAGGTCGCATTCTTGGCCGAGAATTAGTTCGAAGTCGGGGGAACTGTATTTGCCAGCGTAGAGAATGTCTCCCGTATTGAGCGCCTGAACAATCTCCGGCAGGCTCCAGTCAGCGGCCTTGGTACTCGTCATCCTGACCCTGTCAAGTTTTCCTAGTACGCGGAAATAATCCATCACGGCGGATGCGGCGAGGTAAATCTTTTTTGGACTTCTGATTGGAATGATATCGGAGTCCAGATTAGACGGCGTTTCCTCCCCGGACGGGATGAGCAGATAGCGGCTGTCCCCTCCGACTGTTACCAAAGAGTAGGTGCCGTAGTAATCGACTGAGAACTGCGTGGCGTAATCGAGCTTCATGCGACCGATTCGCTTCATTTGTTTCCAGTCAGATTTTTTTGTTGTTGCCGTATCGCTCCTCCCATCCGCGTCCTCCGTTTTGCTTTGCCTATTCGATACAATGGTGGGATTTGTTGTCGTATTTTCTTTTTCGCTTGCATTTGCCGATGCGTCCTTGGATTTCGAGTGGGTGTCGTCATTCGAAGCCGAGCCGCTTTTTCTGTCTGAATCAGATGCCGAGATGGATGTATCTCTGTCTGCATTGGATGCCGCGATGGATGAACTTTCATCTGCGTCTGCATTGGATGCCGCAATGGATGAACTCCCGTCTGCATCTGCATCGGATGCCCTGATAGTCGAACTGTCAAATTCCAGCGTGTAATCAATGAGATGCGGCTCGCTCATCGCAGTGGTATCCGCGCTGACGGACATCTTACAGTCGAATCCGGTTACGGGAATGACAAATGTCGAATTACCATCGTCATTCACCGGCAAATAGCGTTCTCCTTTAACCTCCATAAAGTCATAGTTGGGACTGCTCCAGATAATCTCAGCAGTTATCTTGCCATCTTGGACTGAAAGAACGGCCGGTGATGCTATGGAAGAGCGCCCTGAGCCTCCCTCAAGAGTGACTTCTACCGTATAGGTTCCGTCTGCCAGGCCGAGGAAACCCGGATCTGTGAAATCGCTGCCGCATCCCATTAAAAGTAGGAACAGGAGTAACGCAACGATTATCGGAATAGTTTTTTTTCGCCTGATGTTGTAGCCCATGCCATTCCTCCATGCAAAAACAGCTTTGGTACTTTCTTGCACTCAACAGCTTATAATTGACCGGGGAATTTGTCAACCTGACGAACTTGAAAAAAGTCGCAGTTACCAGTTGAAATTGCCCCTTAATCAGCGTATCATGCTGAATTGGAACACTATCTCAAATGCAATGCGAGGTATGGAAATGGCAAAAATCAGGCCGGAAAAGCCAAAGAAAAAGGAGTCGTTTAAGGTGCGCATCCCGGATGCGAGAGAGTTCTTCGGGAGAAACGGAAAGGATTCGAAGAAGTCGAAAGATTCGAAGAAATCGACCGTTTCGTCAGAAAATGAGAGAGTAATCAAAAATGAAAAAATAGCGGGCGCTATCGGCAAAATCCAAAGCATGGACGCGAAGCAGGGCCGGAAGCTTGTTGCCTGCGTGACAGGCGGCTTCCTCCTGGCAACTTACCTGCTGCTCGTGCACGTCTATTCCGACCGGTTCATATCCGGAACCTATATCAATGGAATCGATGTCGGTGGAAAGACGCCTGAGCAGGTCGAGGCTTTGCTCCAGAAGCGGATCGAGAGTTACACGCTATCGCTGACGATGAGGAGTACGAAGGCGGCTGCCGACTATGTGAAGGAAGTCCAGTCGATCGGCAAGGAGGAGCCTGCTGACGCAGCCGCCGACAATGCGGACGGCAATACGGACGATGGTGCGATGGAAATCATAGCTCCAATCGAGTATGCATCTTCTGCAAATGCATCGGCTGTTCTTGCCGCAAACGTTTCCGGCGGAAGTGCTGATACCGCCTCGGCAGAAGATGCGGGCGCGAATACTGTGCCGGAGGAAAATTTGCAGGAAGCAAATGCCGCTTCTGGAAATTCCGCCGTCACGCAGGAAGCAAATGCCGCCTCCGGAAATTCTGCCGCCGGGCAGGAAGGCAAAGCCGCCTCCGGAAATTCCGCCGCTGCCAAGGCAGGGGAAGCCGCATCCGGCGCAAATGCAGCCACGGACGAGTCCGCCCTGGACGAATCTCTCTCCGACACCCTGACTTCGGACGAGGCGGCCTTAGATGCGGCGGGGCAGGATCAGGAGATCGATTTAGAGGAGGCTACTCCGGAGGAGAAGAGCAAGAAGTCCCTGGACGTTGCTTATAAGGACGTGGTTGTCGAGAAGATACCGGGGACGACGTTCGATTATACCTATGTTCCGAGCGGCGAAGTCGCCGAGATTCAGGAAGCGCAGAATCCGTTCACCTGGATTATCGGTGGGATTGGAAACAAACTTGGGTATAAGAAGGAATACACGGTTGCGTCCGCTACGGAATACGATGCGGAAAAGCTTTCCAAAAAAATCTCCGCATTGGCCGAATCGGATACAGAGAAGCAGACCGCCCCGACAAATGCGCAGATCATTCTAAAGAATGACCATACCTTCGAGATTATTCCCGAGACATATGGAACAGCGCTCGATACGGACGGGCTGATAGAGATTGCCAACCAGGCTGTAAAAAGCAGCACGAAGGAACTCAATATAGCGGAGGACGAGGAACTGTATGAGCAGCCGTCCGTCGTGGCGACGAATACGGATCTCGTGAACCAGGAGGAGGCGCTAAACAACTTCCTGGATACCGAGATTACTTATCAGATGCCGGACGACCAGACCCGGACGCTGAACCGGGATACGACGAGCCAGTGGGTGTCGCTCCAGGATAACGGTTACTACTACGTCGATGAGGCGGTCGTTGCCGACCAGGCCAGGCAGTATGCCGCCGGTCTTGCCGCCGAGCTGGATGTTGTCAGGGATACGCGCGATTTCGAGTCCACCAATGCCGGGGTCGTCCAGGTGGAGTGCGAGAGGTACGGCCGCATCGTGAATGAGGAGGAGGAGGCCGCAAAGATAACGGAGGAGCTTCTCTCCTGCACGAGCGAGGCTCGGGAGCCGATTTATTCCATGAACAATCTGGAGAAGGATTCGACATTCGGTGGGACGTATGTGGAAGTGGACAAATGCGACCAGACCGTTTTCTACTATGAGAATTATGAGATGCTGCTGGCCACTGAGTGCGTCACTGGCACGGAGACAAATGCATCCCGCAGCACGCCGACCGGAGTTTATTCCATATTTGACAAAGAGCAGAACAGGACGCTCAGGGGCTCGCAGCTCGCGGACGGTTCCTACCAGTACTCATCCTTTGTCAATTACTGGATGCCGTTCAACGGCGGAATCGGCCTGCACGATGCTACTTGGCGCGATGATTTCGGCGGTGGGATTTATTGGTACAGCGGATCGCATGGCTGCGTGAACCTCCCGTACTGGGCGGCGAAAGAGTTGTATTCCATGGTGGACGTCGGCACGACGGTAATTGTTATAGACTATTGATAAGGGATTAGACTTTTGATAAGGGATTGTCGCAGAATTTATTGAAGCCTTGTCATCCTGAGCGCAGCGAAGGATCTTTTTGTACAGCCGATGCTGTCGGTTTTAGATCCTTCGCTTGAGCTCAGGATGACAAGCTCTTACGTTCAGGATGACAAAAGTTTGCGTTCAGGATGACGGAAGCGAACGTTCAACCGTACAGTTGGAAGTCTTATAAAAGCAAGTGATCAACTTTTACTGTTGGAAGTCCTCATTCGCGGCCTCGCAGAGCTCGGAAAATGACACCCAACCCGTATAATCATTCGGATCGAAGTCCTCGGATCCGGCGCTTGACGGGGCATAAATCGGGGAGTCGATATTTGTCTCGCTGTCTGTCCAGCCATCCTCCGGCGTTACCAGAAAGACGCTCGAATCCAGTTCCTCTCCGTTCATCTTCATCTCGCTGAGCACGCCTCTGAAATTGACAGGCAGAGTCCCCGTCATATAACTGTCCCCCTCGCTGCCGTTTATATACATAGTCAGAGTATTATTTAATGAGAAAGGATATCCGAAAGCAAAGTGGTTCTCTTCGGGATAGTAGCCGACGGCATTGGCATGCAGAATTAATTCCTGAATGTTGTCACCGGCATCATAGTCGTATTTTTCGTTTGTTCGGTAGATTTTTTTGATATACATGTCCCCGTATTTATCCGTGCGGATGCCGGCTTTTTCCGTAATCGAAAAGTCTCCGGCTCCGTCCACGCTTGTGAAATCGATAAGGCCGCTTAAGTGTGCGACTTCGAAGGCTTTATCATTTGCGAATGAATAGACCGTTGTCTGATGCTCCCCGGTTTTTGACGAAGTGAAGACGGTTACAAGGTTGCACAGTTTGTCCGTGAAGTTCAGGTCGCAGGCATAAGCACCGCTGAATATGTCATATTCGTCCGTATCGATGGCGAAATCGTTAATCGTGCCGTCAATCCAGAAGCGGAGGCTCGCAATGGATCGGTCCTTGCTATCCTCGTTGATGCGGAGCTGAATGGTATCGGTCTCGTCGTTATGGTCAGGGTCGATGGCCTTGATGTCATACGGAACGAGGTCGATGACGTCTTTGGTGGTGCTGCTGATGAAATTTGCCGTATAGATGTCATCCGTGGCGGCATCTTCCTCCGGTTCATCCTGGGAATCCTTGCCTTTCACCTGGTTCAGGATTGCGGCCGCTCCCACGGATTCTTTGCCGGGAGTAGCATTTGTTTCCTGCCCGCTTTCAGAGGAAGAAGCGGATGCGGAGGAGTCGGCAGCTTCGGTGGCATCTTCCAGCAGAAGCGACTCGCCGCAGCCTCCGAGGGAGAGGGTTAGGACCGCTGCGATGACGATGGCTGTTTTTCTTTTCATGGATGTTTACCTCGTTCTAGGTTTGAATATCGAGTTAGGATTTTCTACGCAAAATGGAACGTCCCCATCCTGCGAAGGTTCTGCTTTAAGCAGGTTCTGGGGGAATCCTTAAAATCCTATGGAGAGTATAGCACGTGTATTGTGAAAATCAACTGATTATATTGATGCATACGGATTTTGCACGGAAATTTGCCGCTTACGCGGTTAAAATTCAGCGCGGTAAACGAACAAAATGCAGACATTTTGTTCGTTTACTATGATTAATTGAAAGGAGAAAAGGGTATGAATTTTGTTTTTATCTCTCCGAACTTCCCGGATGCCTTCGCGCGCTTTTGCGCCGGGCTCCACGATAATGGGGTCAATGTGCTTGGCATCGGCGATGCCCCGTACGATGGGCTGAACAGCGAGCTCAAATATGCGCTGACAGAATACTACAAAGTTGACTCACTTGAAAATTATGACCAGGTTGTGCGCGCGATGGGTCATTTTACCTGGCGGTACGGGAAAATTGACTGGGTCGAGAGCAACAACGAATACTGGATGGAACAGGATGCGGCTCTTCGGACGGATTTCAACATCACGACGGGCTTGAAATCGGATGATATCGGACGTTATCGGAGCAAATCCGAGATGAAGGCGTTTTATGCGAAAGCGGGAGTCCCGACTGCGAAATGGTGCATGGCGACGGATCTTGGGGAGGGGTATGCATTTGCAGAAAAAACAGGCTATCCAATCGTTGTGAAGCCGGACAGGGGCGTAGGGGCGGAGGCCACCTGGAAAATCAGGAATGACAGCGAGCTGGAAGCCTTTTTCAGGAACAAGCCCGACGTGCCGTACATCATGGAGGAGTACGTGAGCGGGGAGATTACGACATTTGACGGCGTATGCGATTCGAAGGGGAACGTGCTATTCGCGGCCAGCCACATAGCGCCCGGCTCCATCATGGATATGGTGAACGAGGGAGACCCTTGCTTTTATTATGTGAATAAGACAATCCCACCCGAAGTCCGGAGCGCCGGGGAGCGCGTGCTGAAAGCTTTCCGGGTGAGGAGCAGGTTCTTCCATCTGGAGTTCTTCCGGCTGACGGAGGAGAAGGAGGGGCTTGGCAGACGCGGGGACATCGTTGGGCTCGAGGTCAATATGAGGCCGGCCGGCGGCTTTACGCCGGATATGCTGAATTTCAGCCAGAGCGCGGACTGCTTCAGGATATGGGCGGACATGGTGGCATTCGATGAGAACAGGCATCCTTACGGGGGCGGGGAAATGTACTGCGTCTATTGCGGGCGGCGGGACGGCGTCCCCTATGACCACTCGATGGAGGACATCGGCAGGCGGTTCGGAAACCACAGCAGGATGCTGTCAAGGATGCCGGATGCCCTGGCGGGGGCGATGGGAAACCAGGTGTGCATTGCGACATTTGACACGATCGACGAGATGGAGGAGTACGTGCGGTATGCATTTGCTCCGCTACAGTGCACGGCGATAACCAGGTGGTGACGTGATTTCGGCCCGTGGGGACGGTCCTTTTGGACCAAAATTTTTTGGTCCAAAAGGACCGTCCCCGCGGG
>JAUMWM010000356.1 GCA_030529705.1 Lachnospiraceae bacterium | reverse complement strand
TCCTTTTGGGTCGAAATTTTTCGACCCAAAAGGACCGTCCCCGCGGGCCGAAGCCGCAAGGCCAGAAGCTCGAGGACCAAAGCTCAGGGGCTGAAGCCGCAAGGCCGAAAGCCCACGAAATGAAGCCCTGGGACTGAGGCCGCAAGGACTGAACTCGCAGGGGCTGAACTCAAGGGCCGAAGCCCAAAGACGAAACACGCACATCAATGAAGGGGGATTTATCACTATGGCTAAAAGTCAGGGCGCCGCTCTGGATCGGAAAAAGTTCTTTGCCGATCCGATCATGGTGACGACGATCGTCGTGCTGATAGCCTTCCTGACCCTGTTCATCCTCTACCCGCTGGCAATTCTTCTGGTTGACAGCTTTATTACGGATCAGGGCATAGGCTTGGGAATCTTCAAACGCATCATGGCGATGAAGAATTTCCGGAGGGCTATCACAAATACATTGAAAGTTGGCTTCCTGGTAGGCATCTCGTCCGCGCTGATCGGACTGCTATTTGCCTACGTGGAAGTATATGTAAAACTGAAAACCCGGTTCCTGGAAGGGCTTTTCAAAGTCGTATCCATGCTGCCGGTCGTCTCGCCGCCATTTGTCTTGTCACTGTCCATGATCATGCTGTTCGGCAAGGCGGGCATCATCACCCGTTACCTGCTGCACATCTATGACAACAACGTGTACGGATTCTGGGGCATCGCCATCGTCCAGACGCTGACGTTCTTCCCGGTCTGCTACATGATGATGAGGGGACTCCTCAAAAATATCGACCCCTCCCTCGAAGAAGCCGCCCGGGACATGGGGGCTAGCAGGTGGGGGGTATTTGCAACCGTAACCCTTCCGCTGATCCTGCCGGGCCTTGGAAATGCCTTCCTGGTCACGTTCATCGAGTCTATCGCCGATTTCGCGAACCCGATGATCATCGGCGGTTCCTACGACACGCTCGCGACGACGATTTATCTGCAAATAACGGGCGCCTACGACAAAGAAGGCGCATCCGCCATGGCCGTCGTCCTGCTGTGCATCACGCTCATCATGTTTATCGTCCAGAAGTATTATCTGGAAGCCAAGAGCACCGCGACGCTATCCGGCAAGGCATCCCGCCAGAGGATGCTGATCGAGGACCGCAGCGTGACGATCCCGCTGACCCTCCTGTGCTCGCTGCTCGCACTCTTTGTCGTCCTCATGTATATCTGCGTACCGTTCGGCGCTCTGTTCAAGACCTGGGGCTATGATTTCCATCTGACGCTCAAATGGTTCCAGCAGGTATTCACGAGATACAAAGGATTCAAGGCATTCAAGGACTCCTTCGTCCTGTCCTTTATCTCCGCGCCGATCACAGCCCTCCTGTCCATGATCATCTCTTATCTGGTCGTCAAGAGGACCTTCAAGGCCAAGGGCTTTATTGAAGCGGTTTCCATGCTGGCCATGGCAGTGCCCGGAACGGTTCTCGGTATCGGGTACATCCGCGGTTTCTCGGCAGGCGTGTTCCGCACGGGCTTCCTGCAGAGTCTCTACGGCACAGGCGCGATCCTGGTCATCGTATTTATCGTCAGAAGTCTTCCGACCGGAACCAGAAGCGGTATTTCGGCGCTACGCCAGATTGACAAGAGTATCGAGGAATCCGCCTATGACATGGGCGCGGACAGCTTCAAGGTCTTCATGACGGTCACGCTGCCGCTCATCAAGGACAGTTTCCTGAGCGGCCTCGTAACTGCATTTGTACGAAGCATAACCGCAATCAGCGCGATCATCCTGCTCGTCACGCCGAAGTACCTTCTCATCACGGTCCAGATTAATGAATTCGCGGAGAAGGGGGCGTACGGGATCGCGTGCGCATTTGCATCAATCCTGATTCTGATCACGTACAGTGCAGTTGTTCTGATGAATCTGGTCATTAAGTATTTCGGCACGAGCCGGGCATACAAGGAGGAGTAAAGGGCTATGGCTAAAGAGAAAAAAGGCGTGCGCCTTGAACATATTTCTAAGATTTACAAAGATCCGAAGACGAAGAAAAACTTTTATGCGGTTCACGACACGTCCCTCGAAATCGAGCCGGGCAGCTTCGTGACCCTGCTCGGACCGTCCGGCTGCGGGAAAACGACGACGCTGCGCATGATCGCCGGATTCGAGAGCCCGGACGAGGGCGAGATTTACCTCGGCGGCGAGCCGATCAACGCGCTGACCCCGAACAAGCGCGACACGGCGATGGTGTTCCAGAGCTACGCGCTG
>JAUMWM010000355.1 GCA_030529705.1 Lachnospiraceae bacterium | reverse complement strand
GAGATATGGCTAGGTGCATACCTACATCTCTTGAAATTTATTCTTCAGTGCTGCCGCGGGCTGAATTTTTTCTTGCACTGTCCCTTTTTTGGTGTTATACTTCATAAGTCGCTTAAAAATCACATATGTGGATTCCGGTATTCGGTGCCCCGGGTAGCATCGATTTGCTTTTTGCAAATGGCGGGCGGGTCGTCAAATTATTCTTTGGCAGATGGCAGGGGTCATGCCGGGTGGAAACATATGGGTGAAAAAACCAAAAAGGAGAGTAAAAAATGAGCGTTATTTCCATGAAGCAGCTGCTTGAAGCAGGCGTCCATTTCGGACATCAGACGAGGCGTTGGAATCCCAAGATGAAGCCGTATATTTATACGGAGCGCAATGGCATCTATATCATCGACCTTCAGAAGTCGGTTGGCATGGTGGATGATGCGTACAACGCAGTCGTCGATATCGTGAAGAACGGCGGCAAGATTCTCTTTGTCGGCACGAAGAAGCAGGCTCAGGATGCAATCGCGACGGAAGCTACCCGCTGCGGCATGTTCTATGTCAACGAGAGATGGCTCGGCGGCATGCTCACGAACTTCAAGACGATTCAGAGCCGTATCGCCCGCATGAACGAGATCGAGAAGATGGCAGAGGACGGCACATTTGAAGCCCTGCCCAAGAAGGAAGTTCTCCAGCTCAAGAAAGAGCTTGAAAAACTGCAGAAGAACCTTGGCGGAATCCGTGAAATGAAGAAGCTTCCGGATGCAATTTTTATCGTTGACCCGAAGAAAGAGCGCATCTGCGTACAGGAAGCCCATACGCTGAACATCCCGCTGATCGGCATTTGCGATACGAACTGCGATCCGGAAGAACTGACCTACATCATCCCGGGCAACGATGACGCCATCCGCGCCGTCAAGCTGATTGTCTCCAAGATGGCTGACGCCGTTGTAGAGGCGAACCAGGGCCTTATGGAAGCGGATATTTCCGATTTGCCGGAAGATGGCTATACGGCTTACCCGGATGAGGAATCAGAGGCTGCGGCTCAGGATTGATATTTGGATACAGAAGCCAATTAGATTGGCATCTATAAGTCAGACATAAAAGGCGGATTCAAATCCGCTTTTATACAGGAGGGAAATAAAATGGCTGCTATTACAGCAAAAATGGTAAAAGAGCTCCGCGAGAAGAGCGGCGCCGGCATGATGGACTGCAAGAAGGCCCTTACGGCTACAGATGGCGACATGGATAAAGCCATCGACTTCCTCAGGGAGAATGGAAAGATGAAAGCGCAGAAGAAGGCTGACCGCATTGCGGCGGAAGGCATCTGCTACGCAGTCGTTTCTGATGATGACAAGACGGGCGTCGCCCTTGAAGTTAATTCCGAGACGGACTTTGTCGCAAAGAACGAGAAATTCCAGAACTTTGTGGCTACGGTTGCCGATCAGGTCATGAACAGCGACGTTGCTGACGTTGACGCCTTAAAGGCATCCACTCTGGCAGACGGCAAGACTGTCGAGGATCTTCTCACGGAAGAGATCGCTACAATCGGCGAGAACATCAAGATCCGCCGCTTCGAGAAGGTTATCGAGAATGATGGATTCGTCGCTTCCTATACGCATATGGGCGGCAAAATCGTTGTCCTTGTAGACGTTGAGACGGATACCGTGAACGACGAGATCAAGGATATGGCTAAGAACATCGCCATGCAGACGGCGGCTATGCGTCCGCAGTACTGCTCCCGCAAGGAGATTGGCGAGGACTTCCTTGCAAAAGAGAAGGAAATCCTTAAGGCGGCTGCCATTAACGAGAAGCCGAATGCGCCTGAGAAGGTTATAAACGGAATCGTTATGGGACGTCTGAGTAAAGAACTTTCCGAAATCTGCCTTCTTGACCAGGTTTATGTAAAAGCCGAGGATGGCAAGCAGACAGTTGCGAAATATGTCGAGCAGGTTGCTAAGCAGAATGGTGCGAAGATCAACATCAAGGGATTTGTCCGCTATGAGACGGGCGAGGGTCTTGAAAAGAAATCGGAAGACTTCGCCGCAGAGGTTGCCGCGCAGCGCAAGGCCTGATAGTCGGGTAATAATGACACAGGAATGAGTAGAGGGACTGGTCTATATGGCGCAGTCTCTCTTTTTATAGTCACAGAGCCGCGTAAGGAATTTTTCCGGCTTACGCCGGAACGCGGCTCGTAAGAGGGGTAGAAGTCGGCGCAGCCTCCTTCTACCCTATTTCAGACCATCTGTGAG
>JAUMWM010000354.1 GCA_030529705.1 Lachnospiraceae bacterium | reverse complement strand
AATCTAAGTTTTACATTTTTTTTAAGTGGAATCGTTTAACGGTGAAAAATGAGGTATTTCGTGAGGAATAGACTTAAATTATAAACGATATATTGACATTATCCTTTATTTTGCTTATAATATAAGTGAAATAAAGGAGGTGTTATTATGGCTGGCCGAAAAGCTGATCCTGCCACTCAATATCGAGTGTTCTTACAGAAGGTTGCTGACAAATATGTTTATGCGTCTGTCCAACGTCCTTATTCGGTAGACGGAAGCACCCGGTTGAAATATAAGCCATTCCATCTTGGAACAGTAAATTCAGACATGGTCTTTACCCCTAATTCGGATTTTCGGCTCTTGCCAGTCAGCGAGCGGATAAAGTACACTTTCCCGGAGGGCATTGATGTTTCAAAGGTGGAGGCAATGAACCATATGGAGTATGCACATTACCAGATGGAAGATAATGATGCCGCACAGGGAAGCGTTGCCGGGCAGGAAGCAGTGACGGCGACCGACCCTAAACGTAGCGATACAGCCGATGGCCACGATAATTCCAGCCTCCCCGCCGCAATTGAAAATCAAAAAAAACCGGATACTCCACAAGATGCATCGCTGCCTTGCGAGAACATCCTCGACCAGTATAACAACAGGCTGTATGGATCCTTTTGGCTTCTGGAAGAGATTTGTAGGCGGAAGGGAGTAGATGAAGATTTACTGAAGACCTTCCAAGGGAATATCGCTATAGTCAACGAAATAATGTCACTGGCTTTCTTCCCCTACCTTTCGGGAAAATGCTTCAACAGATTTGCAAAATGGCAGAACTCGCACAAGACACTGCTTGACTACCCACTGACATCTCCAAGCATCACCCGGCTCAGCCAGAGCATAACGGACCACCACAGGATGACATTTATCAAGCTTCGATTGAAACGCCAGCCGGAGGGTGCATTCCTTGACTGCGATTCAACATCGAAATCCGGATGGGGGAGATGCCTTGTAGACCTCTGCTGGGGGAACAACAAAGACAACCCGAAACTGCAGAACACGGTCGAGGCGTATGTGTACTCGATAACGACGCACGAGCCGGTTTATTACAGAAGCTTCCCGGGCAATACGGCGGACATTTCAACAGTCCGCACGATACTGGCAGACCTCCAGGCGCTCGGCATCAAAGATGTTGTCTTCATCGCCGACAGGGGGTACCCGTCAGAAGAAAACCTGGCGGCCCTGGTGGAAGCATCCCTCCCGTTCCTTATGTGTGCGAAAGCGGGGTGCAACCCGATTGCGCCGCTTCTGCACGAAGTGAAATTCGATGAAGACGGCGTGCCGGTTAACATGAACTACGACGGGAAACGGAAACTGTATTACCTCCAGGTTGAGATCCCGGCTTATTCGGGCGAGCTGGCAGACGGGACCGCCGTGAACATGGCCGGGCTTGCGGCAAACCTGTTTCTGAATGTACGCAGGAGGGCGGAAGAGCTCGGAGCCTTAAAGCGCAAAATCCAGGAAGAAAGGCAGCTCCTGGAGGCGGCCGCATCTGAAGGAGCCATTCCCAAAGACATCAAGAAATACAATGCGCTTTTCGACTACTTCAAGGTCGTGCAAAAGACGGATTCCCAAGGCAAAGCAACAGGAATCGAATTTTCCCTCTGCGCAAAGAAGGTCGATAAGGAGCGTTCGATATGCGGCTTCTTCAGTTCAATCATGCACAAAATGAATATCGATGGGGCAAAAGCCCTGGAGATATACAAATCGAGGGATGAGCATGAAAAAAACTTTGACCAGCTGAAAAACCAGATGTTGCAGTATGTCCAGAGGAACTCCTCTGAAGATGGCAGGAATGGCAGATCCTTTATTTCTTTCGTCGGCCTGATAGCAGTTTCCGAAGTGCGCCATGCGTGGAAAGAAAAGATGCAGGATCGCTTCGAGTCGTCCGTTGACATGCTCGACGAACTTGAATCCATCCGGTTCAGCGAATACACTAATGGCTCAACGCATATGTCATCGTTTACTGCGAAACAAGTCGAAATCTGTGACGCATGCAACGTGACCGTTCCAAAGGAATGCATGCCTTCAACGGTCAGGAAGGCAAAGGAGCGGAAGGAAAACCCGAAAAAGCGTGGGCCAAAACCAAAACCAAAAACTGATACTGCCTGCGAATAAAACCTGTATGTCATGCGCAGCTCTTTCGTTATAATGTTAAGCACCTTGTTTTCTCAAAATATCGGAAGAGCTTATTTCACTTAAAAATTCGTTAAAAATTGGA
>JAUMWM010000102.1 GCA_030529705.1 Lachnospiraceae bacterium | reverse complement strand
ACGTAGTTCTTGAGTGCACAGGCTTCTACACAAGCAAGGCTAAAGCTCAGGCTCACATCGATGCTGGTGCTAAGTATGTTGTCATTTCTGCTCCGGCTGGCAATGATCTGAAGACCATCGTTTACAATGTAAACCATGAGATTCTTACAAAAGACGATCAGATCATCTCTGCTGCATCCTGCACCACGAACTGCCTTGCTCCGATGGCTAAGGCTCTCAATGACCTGGCTCCGATTAAGTCCGGCATCATGTGCACGATCCATGCTTACACAGGCGACCAGATGACTCTTGACGGCCCGCAGAGGAAAGGCGATCTGAGAAGATCCCGCGCAGCTGCTGTCAATATCGTTCCGAACAGCACAGGCGCTGCTAAGGCTATCGGCCTTGTTATCCCGGAACTGAACGGCAAGCTCATCGGCGCTGCTCAGCGCGTACCGACCCCGACAGGCTCCACCACGATCCTTACAGCTGTTGTTGAAGGCACTGTAACGAAAGATCAGATCAACGAGGCTATGAAGGCTGCTGCTACAGAGTCCTTCGGCTACAACACGGACGAGATCGTATCCAGCGATATCGTTGGCATGAGATTTGGTTCTCTGTTCGATGCTACACAGACAATGGCTATGCCGCTTGACAATGGCACAACTGAGGTTCAGGTTGTTTCCTGGTATGACAATGAGAACTCCTACACAAGCCAGATGGTTCGTACAATCAAGTACTTCGGCAAGCTTCTTTCCGAATAATTTGAACTGAACTAAGACCTAGCAGGGGTCCGGTCATAAATGGGCCGGGCCCTTGATTTTTTATGACGCATTCCTTAAAGCCATGCGGCTTACGGCGTATGCGGTTCATGCAAACGGGCGGGAGGCGAATTGGTTCCCACTAGCCCGACCATTTATAAAAAAGGAGGATTGATACCGATGCTTAACAAGAAATCTGTTGATGATATCAACGTAAAAGGCCTGCGCGTTCTTTGCCGTTGCGATTTTAACGTCCCGCTGAAAGCTGGCGTGATCACGGACGAGAACCGTCTGGTCGCTGCTCTTCCGACAATCAAGAAGCTGATCGCTGATGGCGGCAAGGTCATCCTTTGCAGCCACCTCGGCAAGCCGAAGGGCGAGCCGAAGCCGGAACTTTCTCTGGCTCCTGTTGCTGCACGCCTTTCCGAGCTCCTTGGCCAGGAAGTTGTATTCGCAGCTGATGACAATGTTGTGGGCGAGAACGCTAAGGCAGCCGTTGCAGCTATGAAGGAAGGCGACGTTGTTCTTCTTCAGAATACGCGTTATCGCAAAGAAGAGACAAAGAATGGCGAAGAGTTCTCCAAGGAACTGGCGTCCCTGGCTGACGTATTTGTAAATGACGCTTTCGGAACGGCTCACCGCGCGCACTGCTCCAACGTTGGCGTTACGCAGTACATCGACACCTGCGCAGTAGGTTATCTGATGCAGAAGGAAATCGATTTCCTCGGCAACGCTGTTGAGAATCCGGTCCGCCCGTTCGTAGCTATCCTCGGCGGCGCCAAGGTTGCTGACAAGCTGAACGTTATCTCCAACCTGCTCGAGAAGTGCGACACGCTGATCATCGGCGGCGGCATGGCTTACACGTTCCTGAAGGCCAAAGGCTTTGAGATTGGCAAGTCTCTCTGCGACGAGACAAAGATTGACTACTGCAAGGAAATGATCGACAAGGCGGCTTCCCTTGGCAAGCAGCTTTATCTGCCGGTAGACACTGTCTGCACGGATTCTTTCCCGAACCCGATCGATGCTGAGATCGCTACTGTCACGGTGGACGCAGACGCTATCCCGGCTGACAAGATGGGCATGGATATCGGCCCGAAGACGATCGAGCTTTACAGCAATGCCGTTAAGTCCGCTAAGACAGTCGTATGGAACGGCCCGATGGGCGTTTTCGAGAACCCGATCCTTGCAGCAGGCACAAAGGCAGTTGCGGCAGCTCTGGCTGAGACAGAGGCTACAACAATCATCGGCGGCGGCGATTCCGCAGCAGCTGTTAACCAGCTTGGCTATGGCCCGAAGATGAGCCACATCTCCACAGGCGGCGGCGCTTCCCTTGAATTCCTTGAGGGCAAGGAGCTTCCGGGCGTTGCGGCAGCAAACGACAAATAATATAACAGTCTTTTTCATCTGAGCATTTGGCAGGCTGTGCGGGATACTGCCGGCAGCCTGTCTGGCAATAGTCCATCGGGAAGGAGCGCGTATTTGCTCAAATCTCTCCCGTTGGCCCACATAAACTTTTCTAGAAGGAGGGTGATACCCATGGCAAGACGTATCCTTGCAGCAGGAAACTGGAAAATGAACATGACCCCGGCTGAGGCGGCAGCTTTCATCAACGACAATAAGGCAGCTTTCGCATCTGACGACGTTGACGTGCTCTTCTGCGTACCGGCAATCGACCTCCCAGCAGCCCTTGCAGCGGCTGAGGGAACGAACATCAACATCGGCGCTGAGAACATGTACTTCGAAGAGAAGGGCGCTTTCACAGGCGAGATTGCGCCCGGCATGCTGGATGATCTTGGCGTCAAGTTCGTCATCATCGGCCATTCCGAGAGACGCGAGTACTTCGCAGAGACAGACGAGATCGTCAATAAGAAAGTCCTCAAGGCCCTTGAGCATGGCATTTGCCCGGTTATGTGCTGCGGCGAGTCTCTCACGCAGAGAGAGCAGGGCGTGACTCAGGAATGGGTTCGCCAGCAGGTTAAGATCGGCCTCCTTGGCGTGGATGCCGATGCAGTCAAGAAGGTAGTCATCGCTTATGAGCCGATCTGGGCTATCGGAACGGGCGTCACAGCTACTTCCGATCAGGCTGAGGAAGTCTGCGGATGGATCCGCGCGCTTCTTGTCGAGCTTTACGGCGCTGATGTAGCTGAGGAAGTCCGCGTGCTTTACGGCGGTTCCGTAAATGGCGGCAACGCTGCTGAGCTCTTCGCTAAGCCGAACATCGACGGCGGCCTTGTAGGCGGCGCTTCCCTCAAGCCGAGCTTTGCTGATATTATTCATTATAACAAGTAATTATTGCGATTCATAATATAAGCAAACAATCTGAACATCACCAGATGCAATGCATGATTGTCATTTTAGACGATTAGAAACATCTGGTGATGTTTTTTTAAGAATGCTTCTGTGCAAAAGCATTCTTTTTTTAAATGATATTTGCATGATTATTGGGCATATGTTACAATTTAAGCATCATCTCAGTCTCTATTAATCGACAGAATGATGCAGCAGCGTTTCACTATTCCCAAAACAGATTAGGAAGGAGCAGGAAAGTATGAAAAAGAAAATTATGAGCATCTTGGTGTGTGCGGCAATGGCTGTATCACTGGCGGCCTGTGGCGGCGGTTCGTCAAGTTCAGGCGGATCGGCTGATACGGCAGCTACTACGGCAGATGGAAGCACGGCAACAGAAGCCGCCGCGGGCGATGCGGCAGGCGACCCCGCCGTCACATTGGTCTATGCGGAAGTCAACCCGCTCGACAGCACGGTCGTAGGCCAGGTGGCTACCCACTTTGCAGAGAGAGTCAATGAGCTTTCAGGCGGCAGCGTTACGATCGACGTCCAGGGCGGCGGCGTCCTTGGCGCAGAGGGCGACTATCTTGACAATATGGTCGGCGGAGTAGGCACGATTGACATGGCTCGTCTTTCCGTTTCCACGATGACCGGTTACGGCGTTCCGAAGTCCACGCTTCTTTGCCTGCCGTTTACATTTGTAAGCCGCGATCACTTCTGGAATTTCGCCAGTAGCGACCTTGCCCAGGAATTCCTTGATGAGCCGGAAGAAAACGGCCTTGGCCTCCGCGGCCTGTTCCTCGGAGAGGAAGGCTTCCGCCATATCTTTACCAATAAGCCGGTAAGCGGACTTGCAGACCTTCAGGGCAAGAAGATCCGCGTTTCCACCGACCCGACCATGGTCGGCATGATCGAGGCGTTCGGCGCCAGCGCAACAGTCATCTCCTATGGCGAGCTTTATCAGTCCCTGCAGTCCGGCGTTGTGGACGGTGCGGAAAATCCGGTCGGCAATTACAAGGCGAATTCCTTCTATGAAGTTGCTCCGTATCTTATCAAGGACGGGCATCAGCTCGGCGTTATCGAGCTTGTCATCACGGATGCTGCATGGAACAAGCTTACTCCGGCCCAGCAGGAGTGCATCAAGCAGGCGGCGCAGGAATGCCAGGACTACAACAAGGAACTTTCCGAGAAGGTTGAAGAGGATACTCTTGAAGAACTCGGCGACAAGATCACAGTTGTAGAAGTTGACAAGCAGGAATGGATTGACAAGTGCAAGGATGTCATCGAAGATGCAACGAAAGACAATAAAGATCTGTATGACAAGATCGAGGCCATGCAGTAAATCATTTGCAGCTTCATGCTGACAAAACTATAATTGTTAATGGGGGAAAAGGATTCTGAGATAAATAAATGCTTCAAGTTGAATCATTTATCTTTGGAAGGTTTCTAATGGTGCAGGGGGAGTCCGTCTCTCTCTGCACTTTTTGAAAGGAGATAGAATGTCACAAGAAACATTACTGAAAATTAAGGGCTTTTATGACTGGATTTACAAGATTTTCCTGTTCATCTGCAAGCTGCTTCTTGTAGCGGATATCTTGGTCGTCAGTCTCACTGTCTTGGGGCGTTACGTCCCATTCATTCCGGATCCGACCTGGACAGAGGAAATCACTCTGACTCTGATGTCCTATATGGCGGTGCTTTCTGCCGCTCTTGCCATCCGCAGGGGGGCGCACATCCGCATGACCAGCTTTGACCGTTATCTTCCCAATGTCGTAATCAATGTCCTGGATGTCCTGGCGGATATAGGGGTCATGATTCTTGCCGTCATCATGCTTGTGGTAGGATGGAAATATGCGACAGGCATCGGTGCGAAAGGTTTTTATCCCAGCCTCCCATGGCTTAGCAAGCAGGTCATGTATATGCCGATCCCGATTGCGGGTATCGCCATGATTATATTTGAGGCGGAGTCTTTGTTCAACAATGTCCTGAAACTGATGGGCAAAGAGCCCATTCTGGAGAAGGAAGAGAGTCTGGAGGAACAGGTAGCGGAAGGAGGAGTCTGAGCATGAATGCGAATCTTGCGATATTTGCCCTTCTGGGCGGGTTTTTAATACTGGTTCTTCTGCGCTTCCCCATCGCGTATGCCGTAGCATTGTCTTCCATCATGTGCATGCAGGTTTATGGGCTGGGCCTTCAGGGCCTGTGCCAGCAGATGGTCAAGGGCATCAGTTCTTTCTCCCTGATGGCTGTCCCGTTCTTTATCACCATGGGCTGCCTGATGGGAAGCGGAGGTATCTCTGAGAAGCTGATAGATTTGGCAAATTCCCTGGTCGGCTGGATGACCGGCGGCATGGCCATGGTTAATATCGTGGCGTCCTACTTCTTCGGGGGCATCTCGGGTTCCGCTGCCGCAGACACGGCTTCCTTAGGTTCCATCCTTATTCCGATGATGGAAGATCAGGGATATGACAGGGACTTTTCCACGGCGGTCACGATTACATCCTCCTGCGAAGGCCTTCTGGTTCCTCCGAGCCACAACATGGTCATCTACGCAACTACGGCGGGAAGCCTTTCCGTGGGAAGCCTTTTCCTGGCGGGCTATGTTCCCGGTGCATTGCTGGCCCTTTCCCTGATGGTTGGTTCCTATATCATTTCCAAGAAGAGGAACTATCCCAAGGGCGAGAAGTTCAGCCTGAAAGTATTCTTAAAGCAGTTCAGCGTTTCCGTCTGGGCTCTTGCGGCGATTATCATCGTCGTCGTCGGCGTTATCGGCGGCGTCTTCACGGCTACGGAGTCGGCGGCTATCGCGGTCATCTACAGCCTTATTGTCAGCGTTTTCATCTATAAGGGCCTTGACTGGAAGGGCGTATGGAAAGTGCTCGGCGACTGTATCGATACGCTGTCCATCGTCCTTATCCTGATTTCTACCTCGGCGGTATTCGGCAACTGCCTGACGCTCCTCCATGTTCCGGATATGGCCGCGAAGGCCATCACCGGCGTGAGCAGCAACCCGGTCGTTATTGCTCTTCTTCTGAACCTGATCCTGCTCGTTCTGGGCTGCATCATGGACATGGCACCGATCATCCTGATTGCCACTCCGATTTTGCTGCCGATCGCCGTCTCTATCGGCATCGACCCGATCCAGTTCGGCATCATGGTTATCCTGAACTGCGGCATCGGCCTTCTCACGCCTCCAGTCGGCAGCGTCCTGTTTATCGGTTCTGCCGTCGCGAAGCTCCCGATGGAAAAGGTTGTCAAGGCAACGTTGCCGTTCTATGTATGCATGATTATAACGCTGCTGCTGATTACCTTCGTGCCGGGAATCAGCCTGTGGCTCCCGCACCTTGTCATGGGGTCATGATGTAAAAATACAGATGAAAGTTTTACCTTTGGGGACGGTTCTTTTGGGACAAATATTTTTGGCCCAAAAGAACCGTCCCCAAAGGACGAAAAGGAGAGGGATGTCTGATGGAGCGCCATATGAGGGAGAAGATTCTTGTAAGCGGCTGCCCGGGGGAAGAGAATGGATACAATACCCAGCTTTTGTATTTTACCTGCTCATCCCTTAGCAGGGATGACAGGTATCTGTTCATGATTACGGACAAGGGAGGCTCGCCGAACATAATGGTGCATGACTTCCTGACCGGGGAAGAGAGGATTCTGACGCAGAATCGCAATGGGATCATGAAAAGTTATGTCTACTTTGATTGCAGACCCGGGATGGGCCTTGGCAAGGCCAGCGTCTGCCTGGATCCCGACCGATGCATAGCGTATTATATTCGGGACAACTTTATCTGCAAGGTAGGCCTGGACGGAGAGGAGAGGAAGCTTGGTCGGGTGCCGGATGACCGGGTGACTGCTTTCACCCATGTGTCGGCAGACGGGAAGCTCCTCTGCGTGCCGATGACGGACTATAGGTGCCTGGATTATGATCCGGAGACGGAGGGGAGCGGGTTAGACCGCAGGCCGGTCTATGATATAGACGGGCGCGTACAGGCGGAAGGGCTCTGCAGTTACCTGTGCGTCTATGATACAGGGACGGGCGGACTCCTATATGAGAAGGCCGTGCCGAAGTGCTGGATAACGCATGTGCAATTTCATCCGAAAAATCCGGAGATTATTATGTACAACCACGAATGGCCGTCTTTCGACTGCGGCATCCGGAGAATCTGGATTTATGATCACGGAAAGGATGAAATCAGGCGCGTGCGCACGGAAGGGACGGATACGCTTGGGAACTCGGCGGGATATTCAAGAAGGCGCGGCGACTGGATTTGCCATGAGATGTGGAGTGATGACGGGCAGAACATAATCTACCACGGTGGCTATGAAAACGGGCCGGCCATGGTCGGCAGATATGAACCCTCTTCCGGCAAATATTGGGAAATTGCGCTTCCGGAGGAATACAACGCTTATGGGCACTTTACGATGGATCACGAAATGAACCTGGTTTGCGACGGGTATTTCAAATACCCGGAGGACGTCAAGGTTGTTCGGGAAAACAGTACGGACAACGGGCCGGATCCCCACAAGAAGGACGGGGAGTACATAAGCCGGGTCATCCCGAACTGGGAGATGGGGGAGCTTTTGTGGATTCCCCAGTGCCGGCATTCGAGCGACTGGCTGGGGCAGGATGCGCACCCCCATGCGATTTACGCCCATTCGGGCAAGAAGATATTCTTTAATTCCAGGAATGGGAGATACGTGAAGGTGTACAGCATCGACTGCATGGACGCATGAAGCGCAGCATTATTGGAAAGCTTAAGGAGTCCTTATTATCGAATTTCGGCTTGCTCTGCAAGCTTTTATCGCAAGCTGCATACAAAGTTTCCGAGTAACTGCTCAGCGCCTCATGTCATTCTGAGCGTAAGCGAAGGATCTTTACCATAAGCATATGTTTTACGTTTAAGATCCTTCGCTTACGCTCAGGATGACAAGGATTTAGGCAACCTGCTGAGTAGTTACGCTTCCGATAGGATAAATTATTGGTAACATTATGAAGGAAAAATATTCATTTACTTACAGAAACACGCCGCAGGATTTCTTCTGGTTTTATATCGGAAATGTCTACAGCCAGTGGACGGCGATTGTGAACGTGGTCGTTACCGGCGGCATGATTGCACTGATCTTCAGCAGGTGGAACAGCAGTGGCGGTTTTTTCCGCTGCCTGATGATTTTCGGCCTGCTGCTTTACCCTGTCTTTCAGCCGCTTGCGCTTTACATGCGGGGCATGAAAAGCGCCGAGCAGATAGAGGTGGAGACGACGCTTACATTTGACGACGATGGCATGGGAATCATCGTCGTAAACCACAGGCAGAAGATCCCATGGCAGGGCTTTTCGCCGGTGGCACGGAGGCCCCACCTGACAGTCATAAGCCCGGACGGGACTCATATATATCTGCTTCCCGACCGCGTGACGGGGGAACAGAAGGATGAGGTATTGGGATATTTGCAGGAAAAATGCGGAAAAGGTGATAATTAGAATTCGGCCCATGGGGACGGTCCTTTTGGGTCAAAAAATTTTGCCCCAAAAGGACCGTCCCCGCGGACCGAAATTTTTCGTCCCAAAAGGACCGTCCCC
>JAUMWM010000018.1 GCA_030529705.1 Lachnospiraceae bacterium | reverse complement strand
CTATTTCCCATGAAACCGCCCATCATGCCGGCGAACATTGCCATCGGGTTCTGGCTCTGCTGTTTTTCATCCTTAGGTTCATCTGCTGCGGGCGCATCATTTGCTTCCTCAGCCGCCTCGGTCTCTGCCTCGCACGCTTCCTCAGTATCTGCACAACATGTTTCCTCAGCAACTTCCTCAGTATCTGCACAGCATGCAGTGGAGTCGTCGTCGCCAACCAGGAAAGACTCGTAAGACGCGCCGGTCGCTTCGGCAATCTGCTGAAGCTGTTCAGGCGTAAGCTCCTTTACTCCTCTTTCCGCTTTGCTGATTGATGATGCACTTACGCCATCGACAGCTTCTGCCAGTTCCTTCTGCGTCATGCCTGCTGATACCCTTGCCTCTTTGATTAATGTTCCCACCTGTTTTGACATATTGACCTCCTAAATCAGTTTGTTTAATGAATTGGATGCGACAGATAACTTTGCAGAACAAATAAAATTTCAGTCTATGTATTCTACGTTTTGACATTTCTACTTCTATATGTTAATTTAACTACAGAATGTTGTTTTTGCAACAGTCAGTTTTGTGCAAATTGCCCTAAAACCGACATCTGAAATACATTTGTAGCGAATACGGAGAAATACATGTCAAATCAACCTGAAAATCGACGCGTGCGCATGACAAAGCGCCTGATGAAAGATGCCATGCTGGAACTTTTGGAAAAGCAGGATCTGGCCGGTATATCAGTAACGGCTATATGTAATACTGCCGACGTACATCGTTCCACATTTTATAAATACTATTCAGATCCGGCCAATCTTCTCGACGAAATTGAAAGGGACTTTCTTGAACGGATTCCGTTTCCTCCTGCGATACTGGATGAACGTAACCGTAAGCAGCTGCTTACCGGTGCAACCGCGTTCTTTGACTATGTAAAAGAAAATAAAAGAGCATTTCTCATCCTTTTAAGGGAATCATCCGGAAACAGTTTTACTTCACACATGGTGGAATTCTTATGTTCAGGATATGTTCCCGTTCATTCAGGGGAGAATGAACTGTCCAATCACTTTATCAGCCTGTACATCGCATATGGAGCTGTCGGTTTGATGCGTGAATGGGTAGAATCCGGTTTTCCTTTCAGCAGCCAGGAAATCGCGAAACTGGTATTTTCTCTGTCATGGAAACTATCTTCATACGACCTTCCACAGCACGATTCATTCAAAATAGAAGGGTGAACCGATTTACTAGCGTAAGTGAAAGAATTAGTAAAATTCGCTTGCAATAAAAAAATAATTTAAAAAAGGAGAGTAACTATTATGGCAATTGGTGTTATGAAACGAATAAGTCCCGAGTATGTCCTGAAGAACGCTATAGCAGATATAAAGGAATTCGGTTTCGACGGTCTGAAACCGTACCTTACCTCAGAGGCTCTCAAAAAAGCTGAGAATTATCTGGCGCTTTCGGATGGATTAGACATGTTCAGCGCAATGGGAATGGCTTTTATGCCGCAGTCAAACAATGGCGGAAGCTCGTCCGGTTCGGGTGGCTCCATAAAGGAAAAAATGAAAGAGTGCGATTATACTATTAAAGATGTCATGAAAGGTTCAAGCAGCGCGAAAGGAGTCGTGGAATTTAACTATAAGGACAGCACAAAAGGTACTGTAGAACTCTCCATGATCAAAGAAGACAAGGAATGGAAGATCGACAATATGAGCATGCCCCAAATTAATTAGTATTTCCAGACCTGAACAAAAGGCATAAACATAAAATTTTTTCAAGCAAATGTACGAGGAGGATATCAAATGGCTAACGGAACGGGGAATCCGCTTAAAAAAGCCAGGATTGCAGCCGATATGACGCAGAAGGAACTGGCAGATGCTGTCGAAGGCGTCAGCCCGACAGATATCAGCAAAGCGGAACGCGGGATAGCGGATTTGACGCCCGAGCAGCTTAAGGCTGTCGCAGATGTACTCGGAACAACAGAAGAAAATCTGCTGGCAACTGATGAGACAGACGCCCCGGAAGAAGGCACGCTGCCTGACCATGCAGCTGAAGAAATACCTGTTGCTGAAGATGGACCGGAAGAGACCCCTGCAGCAACAAATTCAGAGGCTTCTGAAGAAACCGAAAGGGAGATTTCCGATGATCCCGGGACAATGCCTGAGGCTGAGGATGAGACGATTATAAATCTCTTCAGGACTGCAGATCCTGCGCGTCAGAAAGCGGCAATTTCTGTCCTTAAGGGAGAGAAACAGGTATGTCCGGACATCATGTCCCTGTTTTCCGGGATGATGAGCGGAGCAAACGGCGGAGAGTTCGTAAAAAAAATGAGCGATTTTATCAACAGTGATTCCGGCAAGAGCATGATAAATACGTTCAAGGGAATGGCCGCGAACAGAGCGAACGCAAAAGGAATGCCCAATGAAAAAGCAATTTTCAATTCCTTGCCGACCTTTACTTACTGTTACTCCGTTACAATTTACACCCTGTTTCTCAGCTTCTATTTCTGGCAGTTGCGCACAGATATCAAGCCGGAAAATTAAATCTGATGAACAGTTCACAGAAACGGGACAGTTCTTCACCTGAAAATTTCTCAGATATGCCCCTTTCCGGACAGACAGGAGAATAAGTCATTCTCTTACTACCCGGAAGGGGGTATTTTGTGCCTATAAGACTGTAAACTGTAATGCACTCAGACACAAAATTGCAAATATTATAGTCATTTTCTGTAATATCATGTTAAACTGTTATGATATCAGGCCTGGCTCGGCTATTTACCTATTCCTGGCATCAGGGACTATATCGTGGAAATGAACACCCTGCCCGCATTTATATATGGCGTTGGAATGTTCACTCTGATCAGCTCTGTTATATCAGGTGAACGGACAAGTAAAAACGGCGTGGTGAGTGAGCTGTCCCGGTCTTCCTTTGGAATATATGTCATTCATGTCGTTTATTTGGACTTGCTGACAAACTTACTCCTGCCATACTCCGCTTTCGGAGAACATGCCCCGGCACTGTATCTCTTTATACTCTTTGGTCTGACCTTCGGGTTCTCGTTCGGAACGGTTTACCTGCTCACCAGAATAAATGGTATGCGTAAAGTATTCTATTATGGGTGAATACTTATACTGACGGTATCTACTTAAAGGCTCTCTTCTGCTGTGCCTCCCTTTCCTTACGGATCTCTTCCTCTGCGCTTTTCATGATCTCATCCAGTTCCGGTGTCGGGCGATCATTGCTGTCATACCCTGTGTTCGCATAATCCTCAGCAGATATGATCCTGATTTCCGGCAGGTCCGGATGGTCTTTCTTTTTTCCGCCTGGTTCCGCAGTAACATCCTGAACCGGACGGCATCTTTCGGTGAAAAAGCATACTGCGTCTTCCCATCACCGCCGCACAAGTCTGGCATACTGGCAAATGTGACTCCGTATGCTTTCATTTAGACATGTATCTACCACCAACAAACTGGAATATATGGCAATTGTAAACGGCGGTATTTCAAACGGTAAAGAATTCCATCGCATAATGAAGAAATTTTCTGAGAAGATTAAACAGAACGAACAGGAAGAGCAGAAGAAGAAAGAGAACAGCAACTCCGTGTGCTGATATAGCCAAGCGAGACAGGCTGTCGATAATAATTTCCAACTGTACGGTTGCCCTTATTTCGTTTAATCTGAAGGCCTGTCATCCTGAGCGAAGCGAAGGATCTTAATATCAACAACCTCTATCACACATAAAAGATCCTTCGCTTGCGCTCAGGATGACAAAACTGCCAGTCCAACCGTACAGTTCGAATAATTTTGAGAAGGACATGACCGAATAAAACTCGCGTCCATATAGATCTCAAATCTTATAATTAGAACACAAAGAAGGGCTGGGCAAATCAAGAACCCAAAGCCCTTCTTTACACTTTACACGGCGTTGCCCGCAGTCGTTCTTCCCGGCATACTGAGGTAAACAGCATACGGTCCGAAAGCCTCCCGGTCGATGAACCGTCCCAGCTTCCGGTACTCATACTCCATCGACCTCACAATGTGACCGATACCGACGGGCCGGCCTTCTGCGCCGGCCATATAGGCTGCACCGAAGAGGATCGCCTTGATATTGGCACCGGACAGCTCAAATTTCCCTGCCAGGAACCGGAACGGTATGTCCTCTTCCACCTTTGCCGTCTCCGGCAGCATCGAGGTCCAGAGGCTGTACCTCGCTTCTGCGTCGGGGCTGTCCAGCCGCACCGCATATGTGATTCTGCGGACAAATGCAGTATCAAAGTTCGCATACAGATTCGTCGCAAGAATGGACATTCCGTCATATTCCTCGATCTTCTGGAGAAGGTAAGCTGTCTCGGAATTTGCATACTTGTCGTTGGAAGTGCCGATATCCGTTCGCTTGGAGAACAGTGCATCCGCCTCATCGAAGAACAGGATCACGTTCGATCCTTTTGCCGCGTCAAAGATGATGGAAAGATTCTTCTCCGTCTCACCGATATACTTCGAAAAAATTCTGGATATGTCTACCCGATACAGCGGAATTCCCAGCTCGTTGGACACCACCTGCGCCGCCATAGTCTTGCCGGTTCCCGGAGGTCCGTACATCAGAAGACTGACACCGTTACCATAGGCATTCTTTCTTGTCAGTCCCCATCCCTGTCCCACGCGATTGCGGAGCCGGTACCTGTCACAGGCAATCTTCAGCACCGCACGCTGATCATCGTTGATCGTAATGTCGTCCCAGGTGTAGGAAGCTTTCACATAACTCGCCAGCCCAGAGAAATCCACCTGACCCAGCTGCCGCAGCGAGTCGAGAATCAACCTCCTGCTGACATGCGCAAGTCCCAGAATCCCGGCTGCGGATCTGGCATGGCTTACGGTATTCCGGATCATGCTGTAGGAGATATCATAGCAGTCCGCAAGATCCTCTATGACGATATCTTCCGCTCCCGCGACACCGTCCCTCTCGCCGAGGAAATAGGTCCACATCTCCATGCGGAGTTCTATATCGGGGGCGGGAACAGGCAGGAAGGGAACAGACCTGACGATCAGTTCACCCGGCTCCTCTTTTCCTCCGAAGAGAACTATACAGCTATAGTCATACAAGCGGGAGATGCGCTCCAGCATCCTCCACCTTCTTGCTGCCAGCTCCCTGTGCTCATCGCCGGATTCCTCGCTCTCTTCCACGGTATAGCGCACACTGAGCAGTCCGTTCCCCAGGCGCAGCCGCAAAGCCAGATCCGCCAGACATTCGGTCTGAGCCTGCCGACTCATGCGGAGCATCTGTTTCAGATCCAGCACGAACAGCGGCACATCCAGATCTAGAGCAAGGGAGTGCATCATATGGAGAACGGTATCCTCATCCTCATTCTCGACATAGCAGAATCTGTGCCTCGGATTTGAAAGGATACGTTCCAGCTCCTTGCGGCTCTTCCTGAAGAAGAGCGGAATATCCGCATCCTCGCGATGCCATGTCACGGCTTCCGGCATCTGCATTTCATCGTCTGTCATCCCAGCCATGATCCTTCTAAGCAGCGGATTCAATATCAGCTCCGTCCGAAGGCCCCGGTCCTCTTCCGTGCTGACAAAAAGAGAAGTAAAGAGGCTCTCATCCAACAATCCGACAGGCATTTCTCCGGCATAATTCCTCGGCGTGATTCTGGCCATCAGGGAATTCAGGAGACCCACCGTGGGACGCGTACTCGAAATATCATCCTGAAGGTATCCAAATATGCGTTCGTAGCGGCGATCGGAGGCGGAGGCCATTGCGAGGACGACCGCCATCACACCGGTCTGATCCAGGGCAAAGATCTGCTTCAGGGAGTCGATCCACAGAATGCCGACTTCCGTATGTTCCCCGTAGGAGTCGTCGGGATCCCACTCCCGGGCGGACTCGTCTTCACTGATATAGGCATCTTCCTCTTGAGGCACATCTTCCGTCTCAGCATCGCCGATCAATCTCGCGGCTGAATCTGTATTCTGCTTTTCCTCCGATAAGGTCAGATTCCCCTCCGGATCTGCCAAATCATCCGGATCCGAAAGTTCATCTCCCAGTATGTCCGTCCCGGGCAGGCCCAGTGTACGGGCGGTTCGGTTCTCAATATAGTCCCGGGCCGCAGCTGCTGCGGTGGCCAGCACCGGGTCACAGATATCCCGTTCCCTGTAATAGGGAGGCATACTGAAATAATGCTTCATCTCGGACTCGGTGATCACCAGTCCTCTGGAGAAAAGCTTCTCTTCCGTATCCGGTTTCTTATACTCCATATACCCTTCCAGAATCATATCGAGAAGACGCAGATAGTCGTCCATTTCTTCTCCGGCGGAGCGATAAGGCATATTTCTGTATTTCGGATCAAAATAATCCATAAACTCGCGCATTCCAAAACCCTCTGAAATAGTTATCCGGCATTTAATAGTTATTCAGCAATAACAGTTCAGACAGATGCATTTCTTTGTTCGCTGCGGGCAGCAAAGCATCCGCCTTCGTGAGAAAAGCATTCACATGTCCGACTGTCATTTGTCTGCTATTTCTTTTTCTTCTTTTTCAGTTCTTCTTTCTTTCCCTGTGGAACCACCGCTTTCGGGACCGCTATATTTCCTGCCTGATTATCTTCCCCCAGAACCTGGTCTATGATGCCGCTCATAATCTGCGGAAATCTCGTACCTGCCGTCATTCGCATAAGCGGGATAATTGAATACATGCCACGGCCCACGGCCCTGATCATCGGACCATAGGTATATCCGATTTTCGGAAATACCTTCATAAGATACATATCTGTAAGCAGGATGTAAAAGCTGTCTTCCAGAAGTGCATGGGTGGGATTTCTGTAAGTACTTTTTATTCCGCGAACGATAGCTGTCATTCCGTTCATCTTTGCGGATGTTTTTGCGGACAGATAGTCATCTATCCATCGGATAGTGAGATCGTACCCTTGAGCATCCTTCTGCAGGCCGCCATTTTCCGGTTTTTTCATTGCTTCTTGCCTCATGCCGCCGAATATTTTTTCAAAGAAAATCCCGATGTAGGCAGAGGCCATTGTCATATTTTGGGTATACATTTGGCCTTTGGCTTTCCGTCCGTCTTCACTATGCCGCTCTCTCCTTCTTAATTTGAAGGCATAGTCGATATCCTGCTGATTAAAACTGTCCTTGTTCAGCATATACCTGTGGGCAGCTTCATACTGTTCGGCAAGCTCATTCTTCTCAATAAGCTGCTCGTACTCCTCCTGCCTCTTTCCGCTCCACTTCAATCCAAAACTAATGGAGTTCATGTTCTCCGAGTCACGGTTCCGCTCACCTCTCAGAGTTGTTAATCTGTCAAATGCGGCAATGGCAGCCTCCGGATTCTTATATACCTGTAAATACGCTTCATAGCGAGTCGGGGTCATCTCCACAAGTTTATTATCGCCTGACTGGATCTCGAACGTGTTGAGTAACATTTTCTCCCGAATATTGCCCAGATCGCCATGAGAGCTGTCTTTGAACTGGGTATTGTACAAATTATCCAGCGTAGCAAGAGAAATCTCATATAAGGAGAGCAGATTCATGACCTGTCTGTTCAACCTGATGTCAGATTTCAGGACTGTCTGATAATACTCGGAGAGCTGCTTTTTATCTGCGGAAATATTCTCGTGAGCCGTCTTTACCTGCTTCCACGTAAGAAGGCCGGAATATCCAAGTGTCGATGCCGTTTTCTCATTTTCCGGCTTTTTCTCCTCCTCCTTTTCCAATGCCCGGTATGCTCTCAGGTAATTATCATTCAACTCACTAATAGGATTGCCCACCAATGGGAGATTAACTGTCCAGTAATAAAACTCATTGCCCGCTTCCTTAATCTGACGTTCATCGGGAAGCAGCTTCTCTAAAGCTATGGAAAGATTCCTCTTTTCCGCATCGATTGCGTTGCTCAACTCCTGAAGAGTGTCGATACTGATCGTATCCGCCGTCTTTCGCTCCGGCGTTGCCAGAGTACCGGCATACCGATAAGAGCCAAGCTGGCTGTTGTCCTTCAGGCGGCGCATGTTTTCGCCGGCTGCCGCAGGAATATAACCTTTCTGTCCGAATCCGCTGCTGTTCTTGGTCTCCCTGTACTGCCTGAATTCCTCTGCGGTTATGCGTTTATTGCCCTCTCCCTGATAGGTTTTATCATCTTCCTGAGAGAATCTCTTCATCTGGCGCTGCAAATGCGTATCAAAGTAATTGTGCCCGGCACTGGCTAAACCGGTCCCGGCACTGCCCAGCGTTGCGAAACGCACCTTTTCCATTGTGAAGATTTTATCCTTCGACGGCAGATTAGCCGCCTCGAACATATCCCGCACAAATGTTGTACAGTTGCGGGTATAGAATGCGTAACCGGCTGTCTCATTGTAGTTCTCCGATTTTTTCGCTATCGTTTCGATCTGCTCGCGTGTAGCCGGATACGTTCTGCTGATGCTGTATGTATGCTTTCTGTCATCCGCTAACTTGCCTGGAATCTTGGCACCGCTTGCCATCATAGCCGAGCCGGAAAGCCCGTTAAACCCTTCTGTCGGGTAGAAACCGTATTTAATGCTGTAACGCTCATTGCGCCCGGTGATCTTGCTCTTCCGGGTATACTCGATGCCTATAAAGGCGTGTCCGACATCTATCTTGCCGGTCATGCTTCTGGATGATTCCGGCTTGGGCTGCTCGACATAAGCAGTCACTTTCGGCGGCAGCGGTGTGCCATAGCCATCCTTATCATCTGCTTTGCCGGCAGTCAGGTAAGACCAGACAGTAGGAACACGCCGGAAGTCATCCAGGATATCCCTCCCAGTATTTTTCGAAGATTGATATTTCGCACCGTTCCAGCCCGGAATGACCCGATGGTTTCTCTGCTGCTGCCCCTGAGAGATCTTTTTCTCGGCAGAGTTCTTAATCGGTACCGTAACGATCTTCCCGATAAACGTAGCCGGCGATAAGACAACCTTTACGGTGTTTCCCAGTCCTCTCCACATGAGGTCATTGGCCTGGGATATTCCGCTGTAACCGTGCCTCTGACTGTACTGCGGAACAAAAGGACGCACGTCGGAGACCTGCGAAAGTCCTTCGACTTTCTCCTCCGGCTCATTCATAATGTTCTGCCCATTCGCGTTCGAAACAGCCTGCGCCTTTTTCTTTTTCCGGGGCGCTTCCGCAACAAGATCCGGCTCCATCGACCACATGGGGTTTTCCGGTTCCGACATCCCGCCCGCTTTCGGCTCATTACCGGGCGGCATAATGTCGTCAATGATATTGTTTTCATTAACGATATTATTGATATTGCTGTCGTTCAGAGGCATTTTTTTCGGAGGAATTTCATTCGATATGATGGGCATTCCGTGTTCATCCAGCTGAAGCTCGAAATCGTAATTGATCGGGATATGATCCAGACTCCCCACACCGTTCGAATCATCATGCTTCTCCTGTTCCGCCATACCTCCTATTGCATTCAGGGAATTCCCTGTCTTCGGCGCACTGACGTTCTGATCCTTCGCAGGTGGGCCGCTCTTTTTCTTGTGCTGTTCTTCGAGCTTTGCGTCTTCCTTTAACTGACTGACATTTGCGCCGGACAGCATGTTGAACTCATTTCCCGCATAACGCCGCATGGAGGGTGCGGAAGAAACGGATTGATTATCGGCATTGCTTAACCGATCAAGACCTTCAATGCTAAGAGACGAGTTCTTAACACTCGCCCTGCCTTTCTTGTCTCCCTTTTGTTTTTTATCCTTCCTGCCCATCTTTTCCTTCTTCCCTTTCCTGAATGCAAACATGATCGGCCGTATTTTGATTATCGGGTTCGCGAAGCGGTTCCGATACATAGATTATTATACGCTAAATCAGAATACGGAACAATAGGGCTCCCCGTCTTCCCAGGGCAATCGCTTAATAATTTTCCATAAAAAAAAATAACGCTGTGGATATCAGGTGTATTGATATTCAATGCGCCTGATGTCCTTTTTTCACTTTATAGGAAATTCCGTATGGGTGGCGGGCAAAAAAAAACGCATGTTCGCAAAAATATGTGTTAGAGTGCAGAAAAAAGGTACAAAAAGCATTGATGAACAGGAAGATGTTAGAAGATGTAAAATCCTTCCTCCCCAATGTCATCATCAAGGTCATCATCATTAAGAAATTAATCCATATCAAGGAGATCATCCTCGCTCATATTGCGAATGCCCATGGATGTCATTCCTTCGGGTGGATCAGCCATATATTTTCTGCGCGGTTTCTCTACATTTGGATATGTCAATGGAATTAGAGACATGTATTTCTCGTTGACCTGACAAGATCAGACCGGATCTTCTCCAGCGTACCGGAATACTGTTCAAATCCAAGGCAAATAGATCTCGGCACGTGAAGCTCTCCGTGTATATGATATACCGTTTTGCTTTTAGATTTAACAGAAATACCTGATCTCTCCAAAATGCTCAATCCACTGCTCTTCTATTTCCTTGCTGTTAGCCTCAATGAATCGAATAAGTTTTCTCAGTATCTGAATTTTTATCTTTGAAGAATTGTCGGATAAAATCGCCTTGCCTGTGCTTGTAATCCAAATTTTAGTTGCATTGGCACTTGCTTATCCTTCCGAAATATGTACATGTATCGGCTCCAAAGGCATGTTTTCATTTGACCAAAAGAAGATAATTTACGGCCCGATTTTATACAATTGAGGTATTCAGGATACCTCCTTCCTGAGAAAACTCCATAATCAGATGAGCGTTATTACGTATAAGGTTCTTAAAGTAAGACATTTCTGCATCTGAATAACCATGACACTCCCACGAATAATCAGGAAGCCAGCATATTGCACTATGAAACCCATCAATCAAATCAGGTGTTTCAATATAAACTTTTACACGTCCATCCGATTTCATTTCGGAATGAGTAATCTCAGTATCATCGTTAAGAGTCATATATGGATACATCATAATAATGCCCCCTATGACATATGTTTTGGTATTGTTCTACCCTTATTATATATAGAAAAAGGCTGCCACACAAGTGATAGCCCTTTTGTTGACTCATTTTAGATGTTCATTTCTATGGAATATCGAGTGAAATCCATATCATAAACTGTCTATTTTCAATTATTTCGCCTGCTTGATAGCTGCCTGCGCCGCAATAAACAAAAGAAGCTATCTTTATCTATGTTTCCAGCACAAACCTTTAGCAAAATGCATAGCTTCATTTATATTTTGCATTGAAAGCCGCCACGTCATCGTATTTCACATCATCAAACCAATGCAGTTTTTTTTCGGCAAATATAATGAAGGCAGCGAACACGATCTTGAAAAACAGGTTGCGGACAACGTCCGGAACCGTCTGCTCCGCAGTTATGCTTCCAAAAGCAAATCCAGCCATGAATATTTCCGTCATGTTATTGACAATATGCAGGGCGGAAGCCGCTTCAATACCTTTGACGACAATACAGAGCAGGGCATAGATAACCGCTGAAACGATGATCTCGATTCTTCCTATCACGTTATAAGGATGCACCAGTGCGAACAGGACCGTCTGTACGATCAGCCCCAATAGAGGAATCTTAAACCAGCTGCTGAAAGTCTGCATGATATAACTTCTGTAAACCAGTTCCTCACCAATCCCCTGGAACGGAATGAGCAGCGCCATGATTATAAAGCCTCCGACCGTGAAACGAATATCACCGCTCTTTCCTTTTAATGCAAACGCCACTATGGTCGGTATGCCCGCAATTACGAAAGCGGCCGCGAACGTCTTCAGGAATACTTTCCATCTCCAGCCGCCCATGGAGGAAAAATAAGATGAGACCGGGCGGTCTCTGACGATAAGGGCCGCAAGGATCAGGCACGGAACAACGGAGGCAGCCTGTGCCGCATTATAAAAAGCGCCTGCCGCCGTATAAAAATCCATGTTGTCATAGCCCGTACTGCCATCTACCGTTCCGAACAGCGCTTTTGTGATCAGACTGATTACGATCATATTCATAATAGCGACAAAAATGACGAAAAGCGCCCCGACCGCGATTGGTTTATGCCACTTATATCTGTCGAACCTTCTGGGGTAAGTTGTATACTCGTGTTCTAAAATATTTCCCATATCTGCCCCCTATTCTTTCATGAAGTCCGCTCAGAAGTTCAGTTCCTTTTTCCTGAATATCAGAACAGTAATGAGCACGGCACAGCAGACGTAAACTGCCAGTTCCGCAAGTACATAAAGCAGCCCGAGCGCGAAATCTCCCAGGAGAAAATTTGTTATTGCCGATTCTGCCATTCCCGAAATAAAAAATCTTTCAGGATGATATTTTGCGACATTGCCCATAGCAAGAACAAGCTCCAGGGTAACCGGTATGATAGCGTCAAAGATAATGTAGGCAAACATGCCTATTGCGGCATTTTCCGACAGGAAATAGAAAATTGCAGCTACGGACACACTGGCAATGGTCTCTATATAACCCATTATGAAAACCAGGACCAGGTGTTCCGTCTCAAGGGCGGTCAGGCTCACGCCGAATGCAGCCTTGAGTATCATCACGTAGACAACTGTCAGAATCTCTATCTGGAGTGCCAGAATGCACGTGTCCAGGAATTTCGCAAGGACAAACTTCTCTCTGGATATTCCCCTTCCTATAACCGTTATCATCGACATGGATTTGAACTCGTCGGCATATATGCCGATCAGCGCGGCAAATCCCGCGATGAGCAGTACGATCTGGTTATGTCTCTCTATCTTCTCCAGAAAGAAGAAGACCCGGTCCGGGGCAGATCCGATTCCTATCTTCAGGTCTGCGGCCACGTACACACATGCGGCGACAAGAAATATCCATGGAAGCACCTTGGCAACTACACGCTTCATGTCCGCTTCCAAAAGCCTCCTCATAAATCCATCTCCTTTCTGTCAAACGTTATGATATTAACGGCTATGACCACCGCGAGATAAAGAAGCGCCGGTATCAGCGTAATACCAAAGCTTCCGTTTTGGAACTCCGCAAATGCTTTATCCAGGAGCCCTATGTAGCTGAAGTCGTAAATCGGAAGGGACGTATGGTCCTGCAATGCGCCAAGCAGCCCTAAGCCGGAGGCAGCAGCCAGTATAAGGACAAGGATGCCGCCGGATGTGCTGAAGGTAAGAAAGAGAACCAGGGATGCCAGAGCCATTACCCCCACTCCCCTTATAACACAGAATACGCAGAATAAAAGAAAATACGCGTTCTGCCTTGGAGTTACCGGAAGCTGCGAAATGACGTTTTTTGTAACTGCCGCGATATACAGAAGCAGGTAGGTGCCGGCATACAGCGCTGCGGCATTCTGCAATTTAGAGAAGACGACCTTTTTCCTCTCTATTCCCATACCGATGATGCTTATCATAATGCCGCTTTTGAAATCCTCGGAATAAACCGAGAGAAAAATCGGTATACTGATAAAAATCAAACCGATGTCATTGAAGAAAAACTTATAAAACTCCAACTGATCTGCCGCTGTGTCGGCGGGTTTCCTGATCAGCACAAAGAGCACCATCAGGGTTACGATAACATATATTCCGGGCTTTGCTATTATCCTTTTCAAATCGGCTTTTATGAGTCTGTTCATTGCTTCGATCCTCCTACCAGACGGAAGTAGAAATCCTCAAGAGACGATTTTTCCGCTACCTCGCGCAATACCTTTATTCCATTTTCTTCAAGAACCCTCTTTGCCTTTTCGACATCCTCCACCGCTATCTCCACAGCCGGCTGATTCTCCTGAAGGTCCTGCTGCGAGATTTCTTTTACCACAACCCCCTCATTGACGATACCGAACCGGTCAGCCGTATGCTCAAGTTCTCCCAGAATGTGGGAGGATACAATGACTGTCATACCGTATTCATCCCTGAGTTTTTTTACAAGGTTTCGTATGTCGGCAATACCCTGCGGATCAAGTCCGTTCGTAGGCTCATCCAGGATCAGTATCTCCGGGTTGCCGAGAATTGCGTTCGCGATGCCGAGGCGCTGCTGCATGCCCAGGGAGAAGGATTTCACCGGCTTTTTGACGCCGGATAGCCCCACCACATCCAGAACCCTTGCGATTTCCTGCTTTCGTTCCTTTCTGGGGATGCCCTTGACCGTGGCGAAATACTTCAGATTCTTTTCGGCGTTCATATATTGGTAAAACCTGCATCCTACCAGGAATCCGATCCTCCCCCTGTTCCGCTGAAGCTCTTTTCCGTTGGTGCTCCCCGCGATAGAGACACTGCCGGAACTTACCTCGGACAGGCCCAGGATCATCTTGAAAATAGTGGTTTTTCCTGCGCCATTCCTGCCGACCAGGCCATAGATATCGCCCTTATTCACCTGCATGTTGACGCCCTTCAGAACCTCGTTTTTTCCATAGGTTTTGTTGACATTTTCCAGTTTTATAACTGCTTCGCTCATATCTTTTCCTCCTGACCGGCCCGCGCAGCCTGTATCCTTATGTCGGTACCATCGATTCTTCTTTTTTCAGACCAAGGGATTCCCCTGCATCCCGTCACCATACTTTGATCCTTTTGTCCGGATCAAGGTACATTTTGTCGCCTTCTTTTATGCCGTATGTTTCATAAAATTCATCAAACTGCTGCAGGCCGACATTGACTCTGTAGAAAGAAAGCGGATGGACATCACCGGAAAAGCGCTCTTTTTCTGACTCCAGCGGAACATTCATACGCCATAGCCTGGCAAAAGATCGAAAGTACAGATCATAGTCAAAGTCCGGCACTTTGGCTGCCAGATAAAGCGTTGCTTTGATGCCCCCCATATCGGCCGTGGCCTCTCCGGTAAGATTCTGTCCATTATAAATGCCTGATCCCGGATAAGGAGTGAGCGTTGAATAATAAGCGGACACCTTATCGTTCAAATCGCTGAAAGCATACTGATCCTCATACGGAAGCCACGTATTCTTCATTCCGTCCTTGTCATAGAGAGAACCGTTTTTGTCGAAACCATGCGTAATCTCATGCCCTACAATCGAGCACAGCCCCGCGAGCTTCTCCTCGTAAGTCATATCCGGAGAATAGGTATCCTCTTCACAGATACCCGCGCAGATATAGATGCCGTTTGTTACGGGATTATAAAAGGCATTGGTCTGGGTCGTAGACGCTCCGGGGCTGACCGGATCCCAGTAATCCCTGCGGAATTTCTGCGTTGACAGAAAAGCCTTATGGTACATACTGTACCTCGACATCGCGAAATACGCGTCCAGGAAGCTTCCGCCCTCCTCTTTGGACAGGAAAGGCGTCTTGCTGTAATCCAGCACCTCGAAACTCTGATGGGCAACATGAATTTCTATATTTTCCAGCTTCTCCAGGCAGGCGGCCTTGCCCTCTTCGGAGAGCCAGGGTTCCTCTGAAAAGATCACCCTGTAAGTGTCGATCAGATCCTCCGTCAGCGATATCAGTTCCGATGTCATCGCCTCATCAAAATAATTTTCAACATAAGTCTTGTTCAGGGCGCCGATCACGGCTGTTTCCCCGATGTACTTGTTAAACTGAAGTTCATCCTCCTTCTGTTCCTCTGACATGCCATAATCCGGCTGTTCTTTCACTCTGGACTTGCCCAGTTCGGCAAAGATGTCCTTTGCCCCCCTGTCAAGATAGTTAGCGGATTTCAGGCAGTAGTTCACAATCAGATAATCTTTGATCTTCTCCAGATTGCCCTCGTCACATAAGGAGGATAGCTTTTTGGCATATTCGGGACCGACCGCTATGAACTCCGTGTCACCAAACCCCCATGCGTCCAAAAGGTCGCCCAGAGGAAAGCTTCCCGCGAGAGCGGTTGCCTGGTCATGTTCTTTCACAAGGTCTTTCACCTCATACTTCTCTGTTTCCATATTTGCCGCAAAGAGATTTTTTTCCCATAACAGGCAGTTTCTGAACATCTTTTCCGCTTCTTGCCCGGAATACCCCACCCGGTCCAGCATATACAAAGCCTTATTCTCCACTCCCTCGTAAAAGTCAAGAACTGCCACGCTGGACAGGTCATTGTAATGTGTTCTCCCGTTGGGATCGGTAAGGGAAAGACTCGGCAATCCAAGAACTGTCAGATTGATATCAGGATATTCGTCGACACGATCGCTGTCCATGACGGTTATTCCTATCGGCGCCAGCCCAAGGGGATTCCTGTCCAGGTCCCCGAAGAAGGCAAAGAGTTCCTCCTGCGTGTCGATGGTAGCGATATCCTCAATATACGGTTTTAACGGATCCGCCCCCTGGTTGTCCCGATAACCCCAGTCAGACGAGAGTTCATAATACTTCCGGAGTACCTCTGCCTCCTCTCCGGGAATGGACTCATCGGTCGCGGCTTTCTTCATTTTTGCCAGAACGGTATCGCTCGTTTTCTGAAGAACGTCACTGTACTTATCCCCAGCCTCGAGCTTCCACTCTTTGTTGACAGCTGCGGCGAAGTCGTCCTGCAGGCGGTATTCCCTGTCCGCTGTGACGGAACCGATCAGGTCGGAATCTACCCAGCCCTGCGTCTCACCGAATGACATTTCGATGGCTGCGCCTTCCGCCCCGCTGCCTGCGCCAGCGGAGCATGCGGAAAGGACAAATGCCATGCCAAGCGATATTGCTATAGTTGCTGCTTTTCTTTTCATCAATCGTACTCCCTGTCTTTATTCTCATTCATGCCCATCGGACATGAACCATTGACCAATGTAAAAACGACATTCTATATGCAGCCTGTATCCAAATCAGCAAAACAATTTGCAAACGAATGAGAAGCAAATCTTTAAGCGCATCTTTCGCGCGGTTTTACGAATGTAAATACAGGGCAGGATTTGCAGTGCCTATCCTACCGTACAGCTAAGAATATATTACTATGTTTTGCACATCAAATATCCATCAAATCCCGCTTCTATGGCTGTTGTACGGGTCAGGCCGTTATTTAAGGGAATCGGCATTAAAAACGGACCAGGGATACTCCTCCATATATTCACCGCGGTATGCGTTCACTGCCTCCGGATCATTTTTCAGGAATCGGTAGAGATCGCAGTCCACCAGTTCCGTCCGAACACGCAGGTAACCGCTTTTTATTTCCAGGACTTCTTCTATGCCGGCTTCCCTGAGCGTATCGCGGAGAGACCGGATAATGACATCCAGATATTTCTGTCTGGATTTGTCATACATGCCTCCTTCCCACATGGCGGCATAGATCGTAGCCCGGGACACGCCCCTCCCGTTCCGGTCAATCAGATATGCCAGAAGTTCCTTGCTTTTGCTGCGATGAAAAGCCAGTGTTTCCCCATCCACGAAGATTTCAAAATTACCGAAAGTCTGAACTACGATATGCCCCGTAGGCCGTTCCGGGTTTCGGGAACGGGCATATGCCACTTCTTCTTCCAGTTCCTCCTGGCTGACAGGCTTGAGAAGATATCCCGTAGCGCGAAGCTTCACCGCCTGCACTGCGTATTGCCGGTAGGCAGTCAGGAAAATAACGGAGGAGTCCGGATACTTTCGCTTCTGTTTCTCCGCCAGCATCAGCCCGTTGATTTCAGGCATATCGATATCCAGCAGTGACAGATCCACCGGGTGGGTCTCAAGCCATTCCGCCGCTTCCCTGGGACGGGTAAAGCCTTTCACAGAGGTGATTCCAGGAATTTTTCTGCACATGGCCACAACATCTTCCATGATTGGCAGTGCGTCATCTACACACAAAACCCTCATTTGTCATCGCTCCTTCCCGTATTATGTTAACAGTTCAGACGGGATGTATCTCACTGTTCGTTGCCGGTAGCAAAGCATTCATCTTCGCAAGAAAACATTTGCAGCCCGCCTGAACTGTTACGTATTTTGCCTTGTAACTGCTTCATGAAAGTACGGCAGGAACAGGACAACCTTCGTTCCGCATCCGGGGCTACTCTCAATATTCAGCGTTCCGCCGCATTGCTTTTCCAGACGTTCCCGGACATTCCGAATGCCGATATGCTTCCCCTCCGTGTCCGCGGTATCTATCGCTGCGGTATCAAATCCCACGCCGTTATCCGCAATGGTGATAGTATGCCCCTTCTCATTTTTCCGGACAGTGATGTCTATCTCCCCCACCTCGCGGGCCCTCACGCCGTGCCGGATGGCGTTTTCCACGAGAGGCTGCACTGTCAGGATCGGCAACATAAAATCATTATCCTCAATATCATACCGGATATGGATATACGGAAACATCAGCATCTCAATCTCGGTATAGATCCTCACATGCTCTATCTCCCTCTCAAACGGAATCAGCCCGGTCTGGTCCAGCGCATCCAGGTTTTGCCGCAGATAAAGGCTGAATGTATCAATGGTACGCGCTGCCGTTTCCGGCGAGCGCAGACAAAGGCTGCGGATGGTAGCGAGAGTATTATACAGAAAATGAGGCTGGATCTGCGTCATCATAATCCTGATTCGCTGCTGCGCGGCCAAGGCATCCTCATGCTCCCGGACAAACTGAAAATGAAGCCAGATGTAATACAAAACATCGCTTATCACGATACTGGCCGTCAGAAAAGTGATTGGCTGGGGCGTATCAAACACATTTTTATCTAGTTCAAGCGCACAGAGAATACTGATGACCGCAAAAATCGGAATCAGAATTTCCCTATGCCGTCTCACGCGATAATCCCGAAGCATCGTATAAAGAAGCATTGCCAGAAGCAGCAGGCTTGTGAAAAGGCAGCTGTCCTTAAGCACAGGCATTCCCCCCTGATACCGATTCTCAGAATTGATCGTAAAACATATGTCCGAAAACAGCGCAGTCAGGTATATCAGGGCATTGGCACCGACCAGTATCCAATACTTCCTATCCGGCTTTTTTTTGCTGACAATGCAGAGAAAGAGCAGCAAAATCACGGGTCTTATCGAATAGCCATAAATATCCACAATTTTCCTGAACAAAACAGCCGTTATTTTTATGGACAGCAGATAATCCAGATAGTTTTCGACAACCAGGCTGAAAACCAGAGTGCAGACAGTCAGCATGATCCGTCTTTCGCGCTTCTCAATATACGGATCGATGAACACAGCGATATACAGACCGATCACAAGAAGCGCCATGGGCCATAAGGCGAGTAATTCCGTATAATGAGAACTGATAAGCTGATATAAAACTTCACGCATTTTTGAGTCCTCCGTTGTCCAGGATGCTCTTCCCATTCATCATGGGCAGGCTACACAGTCCCCTCATACAGCACCTTATTTCCGATTTGAAGTCGCTTCACACCGGTTTCCTTCCTCTTGTTAAAGTTGAAGCTTAACATATATCCTGTAGAAAGTCCAAAGGAATTCAGATAATCAATAATCTGTTGTTCCCCCTGCCGGTAATATCTTTCTCCTCTCCATATTTTCAACTCTACAGCCTCATCTCAAAAATCTTATTAGTGACAACCACATTGTTTCCTCGATTACGGATAAATCCATACATACGGAGCTGTTCCTGTTCCCGCCCGATTATGGACTGCTTCCAAAAGCTCAGCGACTTTTTCAAAATCCTTTTCCCATGCAATCTGTTTTGACCTTCATTATACCAAATCGCGTACGTGGTTGCTATCGTGAGTCTACAGTCTCAAAAATACTTGCTCCGCTTCAACCCCTTCTTCCTGAGCAGATTCCTGCCTCTCTTCTGAACATGCATATCATCCAGATGTACATCACCGTCTTCGGCAGCATCAACATCCCCACGATTGCAATCTTATATCACTTCATTTTACACAAAAGAAGGACCTTGGGTTTCTGGTAAACCCTTGGTCCTTGGATAGTTTTTTTATTTCAAGTTTTACTTCTACAGCGCAGAAATATGGCACACCATTAATGATTTCCCTCTGTTGCTTAAACTTATCTATTCCGTCAGCCGCCTGACCCTGGCCTGCTTCTGGAAAAACGCAATGCCATAACTGAGAACCTGCTCATAACCGTAGAGGCCTTCTGCGTATTTTTTCGTAACAATCTGTTTAAGTGCCTCTTCGCAGTCTTTGTCCATCTCGGATTCACTTCCAGATTTTTTGGCCTCTATGATAATCGCTCTTCGATTATCCTCATCTTTCAATACGATGTCCGGCCGTCCAAGACCTTTCTCCTTATTGGATTCCACCTCATACCCTATTCCAACAAATGCCCCTGCAAGGAACGCATGATAATAATCCTCGTGATAATCATTGTAGCTGATTGTCTTCCAAAGCAGATCGGAAAGCATCTTTCCCGCGCCTTCTTCATCCCGGTTCCAGAAGGCATCCATCATGGATCTCTGTTTGTCCGCATCTACCGTCTCCCTGAACAGCCTGACGACCGTATCTTCAAAAATTGACCGTATCTCCCGGTTCGGAATCTTAAGGCTTACGGTATCCCCTTCTTCCTCTGAATCCGCCTTGGTAATATAGCCGGTCATGAGCAGTACGCTCCACAGGCTCTCCTCGGAAGAATGCAGCGTATCGTAAGTAAGCTCATCCGAGATCGTCTGCACAATCGTCCCGCCGTTCATGAGCGTCTCGAATTTACCCTTCACCTTGAAGTCTGTCCGCTTTACAAATGTCAGCAGGATGCCATTATGGCTTGTATTCTTCCAGTAATTCTTAGGGCGTGCATCCCGGTTCTTTCGAAGCGCGGAAAGGTAGTTGATAACATCCCATGGGCAGTAAACATAGCTGTTTCCGAATACATAGCCATCATACCATTCTCTGATCAGACCGGCCTTCCCTCTGCTTTCCGCAGCGCCCAGGATTCTCTCGACCTCCTCATTGGAAAACCCGAAATAGCCGGAGAATTCATTATCGAGCACCGAGTAAGATACAAAGTTGTTAGTGCCTGTAAAAATGCTTTGCCAGGGCACGCCTGCGGTGTCCTTTGCTATTCGAAGACATCCGGTGATAACAGCAAACTGGAGATATTCATTGTCCTTAAGTGACGTTCCCAGTATTCCTTTCATCACATCAAGCATTCTTGAATAATACCGGTTTTTGACAGAGTCTTTCTCGCTGGCTTTCGCAAGCGGAACATCATATTCGTCTATAAGGAGAATGATCTTTTTCTTATAAACTGCATACATCATGCGCATGATTGTTTTGAGAGAATTCTTTATATCAGACAGATTGCATATCTCAGCCTGTAATCTGATCAGGAGTTCCGCATCATATTTATTGACACGACCATCCAATGCCAGATCTGATAAGCCCTTGCCGACTTATGAAAGCCTGACTTTCAGCATGTCATACGCCGCTTCAAAGTCTTCCGCTTCAATATCCTTAAATGAGATAAACAATACAGGGTATTGGTTCATCCATTCTTCGCAGAACGCAGCATGTTTCAGGACATCAAGACCCTCGAATAAAGTCCTGCTGTCTTTTCTGATGTCAAAAAAATTTTCCATCATGCTCATCATAAGCGTTTTGCCAAACCGTCTGGGTCTGGTAAAAAGCGTGACTTTATTCTTCGTGTCATGCACCAGCTCGTACAGGATCTCCGTTTTATCAACATAATATGCATTTTCATTTCGAAGAGCCGCAAAATCCGCTTCCCCAACACTGACCGTAAATGCCATATGCTCATCTCCTCTCAATCTGGATCACTGTACTTTAGAAAAACACCCATAAAGTCTTCTTTTATAGCATATATGCAAAAAGACTGCCATACAAGAGATAGCCTTCTCGATTGTTTCATATCTTAGTTCACCAAAGGTCTCTGTTTTCTTTTTGATACAACAAAAAACTATCACCTCAGTGATACACCTATTCCTTCCTTTAGTCAAAGACCAGCATATTGATCTAATATCAACCCCAACAAAATATTTAGCAGCCTTTTGTGTTTTAAAACTCATTTTTCAATAGTCATATTATCGGAACCGCTTCGCGAACCCGATAATCATAATTCGGCGCAAAAATGCGCCTTTTATCGGGAGTTGCTGAAGCTACTTCCGATAAGATATATTATAACATGATTATTCATTAGCACCAACATGCCCCTCCTGTACGTTAGGGTAATCGCTTAATTCCCCACGAGTTTATCATTTTTCCTCTTCCATTTTTCAAACGGACGGCCATTCGTGTGCGCTTTTTCGCCCACCCCATTTTCGCTCTCATCTGCCTGAGTCCCCAGTCCCACCCCATGCTCAAAAGCGCACACGAAAAGGCCGCTTCATGCCGGCATACTGCCGCTTTATAAGCTTCATTTGGGAGATGGCCCTCCAGACATCGGAATCACTTCGTACACGAGCTCTTTGAATAGCTCAACGTCCATCATGAAGTCTATGATTTTTTTCTTTGTCGTCTTCTTTTTTTCAGAAGGCATCAGCTTTGTCATGTTGAAAGTGATCTTCCTGAGGAGGGCTAGGTTCGCTATTGCCCCATCTTCCCTCGCCGTGGAACGATCCTCCCCGAATATGACGTCCAATACCCAATGCTGGCCGTTCTCGATTTCCCAGTGTCCGCGTGCCAGGCCGGCGTATTCTTCCGGTGTCCGTTCTAAATCCATCACATGGAAATGCCTCTCCCGGCTTTTCACCCCGTTGGTTTCGCGTTCCAAAACAGCCATTCCGAGGCAGTTTACGCTTTCCCATCCTTTCGGGAGGGCATTGCGGATTTCTTCCTTATCCGCCACAGTATAGTAGTTCCTTTTTTCAATCCTGCCGTGGCCCTTATCCCGCACCGTGCAGGAAGGGGGGATGTCCTTTTCCCTGCTGAGCAGGTCATCGAAATACAGTTCCGCACCATCATATGCCGCCCGCTGGTTCTTTTTCAGCTGGAGGCAGTAGTGGCCTCCCTTCTTTATGATCTTATCCATGACTGCCTTCTGGGTCCCGATTGCATCTATCGTGACCGTACACCCGGATATGTCTATGAGGTCCAGCAGCTTCGGTATCTCCGTGATCTCATTCGTCTTGTCACCGACCTCTTTCTGTCCGATGGACAGGCCAAGCCCGCACATGAACGCGGACAGGACGTACGGCACTTTCCCATCTGCGGCTTTCTTCGCCGCTGCCCGCACCGCCTTCCCGTCTATTGCGATATGGCCGCCGGTTTTCGCATGTATGGCGGTCTGCGTCCATATGACGAACAGATCCATGAACCGTTCCACGTCCAAAAGCCGGAAGACATCCGAGAACACGTCATGGGACGGCACCCCCGCCGCCAGTTCCAGCTTCTCCACCAGCTCCTTCTCCCGCTTTTTTAAATAGTAGGCCATGTTTGTGAAATCCTCGAATCCGCACAGCACGCCATAAATCGCAAGTATGATGACATCCATGAGCGGATACTTCCTCCCTTTTTCGTTCCTCGGATCCTCCAGGCCGTCAAATATCTGGTAAAATGACTTTTCCGTCACGGCAGATCCCCCTTTCTTCCAACTCGCCCATAATCTCACTCCCGGTTTGCGTACACACCCATTCCTTCTTCACATAAAGAGCGATGACCTTCCCAAGTTCCCCATCCAGGCCGGGGATGATGTCACCCAGCGTGCTTGCTTTCGTCTTGCTGATGTTGATGGAAACCTTGTCCTTTATTATGCCTTCCTCCGTGATTTTCCCTATGTATGTCTGCTCACAGACGGGGTACTTCTTCTTAGGGTTCCTGGATGAGGTGACGTAGTAAAGGTAGTAATTATTCCCGATTTTCTTGACGGATGTGTTTGGCTTCTTCTGTTTTTCCACCCATTCTGGAAGCATCTTCCATCCTCCCTACTCAATGTATTATATATTATATAATACACAGGGGAGGAAAGCAACTGTATGGCGTTTTTTCATGCGCTTGTGAGCGTAGGGGTGGGTCTGGGGACTTTCCACTAGGGGAGAAGTAAATGGGGTGGGCGAACAAGCGCATGAAAAAAGGAATCAGGCGCATTGAAAGCCAATGCATCTGATGTCCGCAACGTTTTTATATTTTTCATGAAATTTTATTAAGCGATTGCCCTACCTGTACGTCGACAGATTCAGTAATTGTCCTTTTTATTTTTCATCGTATCATTAATCCGGCTGTTGGCCATCATGTGCTTTCCACGCACACTCCGTAATCCCCATATCCGTAAATACTGCCTTAAATGATGAATCCTCTGGGCTGCAGGCGTATATTCCGAAGCTTATCTTCCCTGCGCCTTCCCACATATGGCAAATCCGCATCTGTGTGAAAGTCTCGCCGTCCTGCGAGCATTCCATGCAGTAATCATCCTCCCTCCTGCTGAACCGATACCACATCACCTTCACAGCCGTAGGAATTGCCGTGGTCGCCCAGTCAGAATAACCATGGTTAGTCACTACGGAGCCGAGATGCTGGAAGGATTCATTTTCATATTCAACGGATCCTTTCAACCAGTTCTCACTGTCCAGATACATAACAATGCCGCACTGGTCAAAGCGGTGATGGCTCTCGCTGAAATCCGTCTTCACGATGAAGGAGAAGAATTTCTCTTCTGTCTCCATCTGAAGTACCGGTGCATTGTCATTCCGGAAATGATAATATGTCCTCTGCCACAGGTCGGTATGTGGCATGGTAGTTATTTCTATGCGGTCCGATTTGATTGAATAGTCATCGGGTTCCCTTGTCCATTTGAAATCATGAATAGTCATATCATCCTTTTCCTTTACATATTAACAGCCATTCAAGGCTAACCGGCATCCTTCTTTTTGCATGGGAGGGCAATTCTTCTGCAAATAATTCTAACCGAATACCCTCCTGTACGTTTTCGAATTCCTGCCAATAAATCCCTCCCGGTACATAGCAGCCGTCAGCTTCTTTGATGTCTCAAAACCTATCCCCGGCACTTTTTCATACCAGTAAGGATCCATCATCAAGATGGCCAGAGTTCCGATATTCTTATATCCCACCTTAAACAGAGCCGCAGTATGAGCTTTGCATATACCACTAAGAGAGTCAGGGGCATTTTAAATCCTGGCTGCGTTAGCATAATTGCCTTCTTCGATGAACTTCTGCTTCATCTCCTCCACCTGATCATCAAACCGGTCAATATACTTATAATAGCCTTCCGTGATCCAGACTGATCTTGATGGTTCCCTCAAAAAAGCAAGAGACTTTTTACATCTTTTACTGACAGTGGCAGCTAATCGTCCTACCGCCATACTGATTTCACTATATGGCTTTCCTTCCTCATAGCGGAGCCTCATTATTTCGCGGTTTTCTTCCTTCAGCAGACCGCACACATACTCCAACCCGAGCATTTGATCACTCGTCAGAGCAGATATTCCGAATCCAAGATCTCTGATGATGTTAGCAGGGTAATCCACTTTGCTCTTTTCTTTTCCGGATCTTTCCGCTCCCCGGATTTCAAGCCAATCACCTTTCGGATTGCCCCGGCATCTGCAATGGGGTACACATCCATCAAATGCTTCGCAATTCTCTTCCCGGATTCTATCGGTTCCTCCCTGTAAGCCGAAGTTACATAATCATATCCCCACAAATGCTCCGGTGTGCAGTAGACCGCTATCGGCCATCCATACTCCACGCCTTTCCTGTTCCTGCGTTGCCTGAAATCACGGACGCACAGGTACGTCTGCATTTGCAGCCCGGTAATAATCCCCTCAAATCCCTTGTCGCCGTCCTTGCTGAATCCGGCTTTCTGTTTAAGCTCATTTGAGAAATACTCCTCATCCTCAAATTCTTCAGCAAAAAGATCCGTGATCTTCTTCTGCCGGGCAGATGCCTTTCCGTCCTCCCAGAGCGCATCGAAGTCATATCCATCCCTTCGATAGTTCACAAAATAGGGGAGCCACTCTTCGGAAATGAACCCGGCTTTTCTGTCAAAGAATTTGCCGTAGGCAACCCTTCCGCTCCGGGCAATAATCTCCCTCCATTTCCAGGGATCCACTTCCGGATCATCTGACCACCAGTACTCCGGCACAGTCCTCTCTTCCAGTGAGAATCCCGGGATCTCATTCTTGAACAGCGGCAGAAAACCCACATTATTTATATACT
>JAUMWM010000353.1 GCA_030529705.1 Lachnospiraceae bacterium | reverse complement strand
CTATCCCCATGATACTCTTTTTTTGTCAGGTTTTCAACAAAATAGATAATCATTCACACAGGATTCGCAGAAACATGTTACTGTTCACACCTCATGTACTGCCCTTGTCATCCTGAGCGTAAGCGAAGGATCTTTTACCATCTGCAGCGGCTTTATGTAAAAGATCCTTCGCTTACGCTCAGGATGACACCCCAATTGCCGCAAAAACAGGCGATTTTGTGCGGAAGTGTGAACAGTAACAGAAACATTCGCTTTCACAAAAAGTTCATGTTGCCACAATAAAAAACTATTGCGAAAAACATCGAATTATTGTATTAGTAAATTAGGCATGTTATAATGAATTGATATAATTAGAAGTGTAAACAGTGTAGCGATTGTGTATTATTCACAAGGCAGCTTCCTGTGATTCGTATTCATATTAGTTAGGAGCGCTTATGGCCAATAGCGACAGTATGTCAGATAATAGTAAAACCACAAGCGGCGCGAGCGGCAGCCAGCCCCCGAAAAAGGGCGGCGCGAAGACCTACCGCCGACTGGGCGAACTGCTGGTAGCGAACGGCACCATCACCGAGGAAGAACTCCAGAAAGGCCTCGCCCTTCAGAAAGGGACGAAGAAACGTCTCGGAGAAGTTCTGATTGACAACAACATCATCACCGAGACGCAGATGATCGACGCCTTGCGCATGCAGCTCGGTATCGAATTCATCAACTTAACCCGCGTGGACATCCCGGTGGAACTCGCCCAGATCCTCCCGAAGAGCATCGCCCGCCAGTACCACGTCGTACCGGTACGAATCGTGAGGGACGAGCTCTTCCTGGCTATGAGCGACCCGTTGAACTTCTATGCGCTAGAAGAAGCCCGTAAAGCCGTCCGCCGCCGCATCGTGCCCATGGTGGCAACGGCGGCCGCCATCGAGCATTCGATCCGCATCCTCTACGGAAACGAGGGCGTCGCCCGCGCGATGGAGGAAATGAAGCGCGAAATCAGGGGCACTACCACCACGGCAGACGACATTTTCTCCGCTAATAATATCGGCGAAGAGGATTCCGCAAATGCCCCGACCATCCGTCTCGTCAACTCGATCGTGGAGCGCGCCGTCAACGAGCGGGCCAGCGACATCCACATCGAGCCGGGGGAAACTGGTCTTCGGGTCCGCATGCGCGTGGACGGCATTCTGCGCGAGATCCTCAGCGTCCCGCCGGAGCTTCAGGCGTCGGTCACCGCCCGTTTCAAAGTCATGAGCGGCATGGACACGGCCGAGCACCGCATCCCGCAGGACGGCAGGTTCAATGTGCAGATACGGAAAAAAGATATAGATCTGCGCGTCTCGACCCTCCCCACGGTCTACGGGGAGAAGATCGTGTGCCGTCTGCTTGACAAGTCCGCGGCCCTCATGAACAAGAAGGGCATCGGCATGACTGCGGAAGACCTCGAAAAATTCAACCGCCTGATGCACCACCACAGCGGCGTGGTGCTTATAGCGGGACCAACCGGCAGCGGCAAATCGACCACGATGTACACGATGATTGGCGAGCTCAACACGCCCGAGGTCAACCTGGTCACCTTGGAAGACCCGGTGGAGTACAACATCGCCGGCATCAACCAGGTGCAGATTAACGAAAAGACGGGCATGACATTTGCGAGCGGCCTGCGGTCCATCCTGCGCCAGGATCCGGACATTATCGCCGTTGGCGAAATCCGAGACGGCGAGACGGGCGACATCGCCATGCGATCCGCCATTACGGGCCACGTGGTCCTCTCCACCATCCACACCAACGACGCGGTGGGAACGATCGAGCGCCTCATGGACATCGGCATCGCTCCTTACCTGATTTCCAGTGCCATGAACGGCGTTATATCCCAGCGGCTCGTGCGGCGCATTTGCCCATCTTGCCGCCAGGCCTACGAGCCGTCGGAGGAAGAGCGCGAGCAGCTTAAGCTGAAACCCGGAGACATGCTGTACCGGGGCAAGGGCTGCGCGGACTGCTTCGACACCGGCTATCACGGACGAATCGGCGTATTCGAGATTCTCGAAATCAACCGCAAGCTCAGGCAGGTCATCACGAAGGGCTTAGGACGCGAGGAGATCGAGGCCGTCTTAAACGAGCCCGGCAGCACTTTCACCACCCTTCAGAAGGGCGCGGAAAAGCTTGTCAAGACCGGCGAGACAACCTACGACGAGTACATGCGGGTCATTCACGAAAACGACTGATTTCGTCCCGCGGGGACGGACCTTTTGGGTCGAAAAAATTCGACCCGCGGGGACGGACCTTTTGGGTCG
>JAUMWM010000352.1 GCA_030529705.1 Lachnospiraceae bacterium | reverse complement strand
TTCGGCCCGCGGGGACGGTCCTTTTGGGTCAAAATTTTTCGGCCCGCGGGGACGGTCCTTTTGGGTCAAGCAGCCCGCGGGCTGCTTGACCCAAAAGGACCGTCCCCGCGGGCCGAAAAATTTTGACCCAAAAGGACCGTCCCCGCGGGCCGAAAATGGATTGTTAATTCGAAAAAAATAATTGATGTAGGGATTGACGAAATTTCAACGCAAGCTTCGTGAAATTTTCCGATATTGCTCAATGGCAGAGAGAAGCGGTATCATAAGCGCATAAACCTTTCAGGACTATTCAGTCTTAGGATTCGCTTATGCCCGAATCCTTAGTACCCCGGTTTTGTTTTAGGATTCTGACAAAAATAAATGCGTCAAGTTGCTGAGGTTTTTTCGAATGTACTCGCCCCAAATGTGCGCATAGCGGGCTATGTAATTTTTTTGAGTGAGGGCAAACGGGAAAATAGATCGAAAAGATGAATCATTTATTTATGGAAGGCTCCTTATCATAGGGGATTCTTTGTGAATCCGAGAGGACGGTGTCGTATGAATTATGCGTATTTAGCAGCGCTCATGGCCGCCGCGGCAGCCATGCTGTTCGACCTGAAGACGGGCCGCATTCCGAATATTCTTGCGGCCATCATCGGAGTGACAGGAATCGCCTGTCACTTTATGGGCATGGGGGTGCAGGGGTTATTCAGCTTTCTTGTGGGCGCTTCGCTTCCTGCCGTCCTGCTCATGCCTCTTTTTCGTTTCCGGATGATGGGGGCGGGGGATATCAAGCTTCTCATGGGACTCGGCGGAATCCTCGGCTTTCCGGACAGCCTGCATCTGCTTGCCTGGTCATTTGTCCTGGGAGGATTGCTGGCGGCGATACAAATGGCGCTGGTGACTGGGTTTAGGGAACGCTTCCAGTATTTTATCGATTACGTCATCTATACGATTTGGACAGGACGGATTACGCCGTACAGGCGAGAGGGAGGGGGACCTGAAAACTTTCCGTTCACCGTGCCGATATTTGCGGCGGTGGCCGTGATGATAGTCCGAAAAATGGTAATCCTGGGGAACTGAGACCCTGGTACAGCATTTCATAAGTTCCGTTGCTTTAAAACCCCTGTCTTTTTCGCCGTTGCTTCGTTGTTATCGGTTGGCAATGCCCGGCCGAATTCGGTCAGTACTTTAAGACGAGGAGGAAACGCATATGAAATACAAGATTTTTGCAATCTGCGACCCGGAAAAAGAGTACGCCGCCAGATTTGCCGACTATGCAAGGGAACATGGAAATATCCCCATGGACATCCGCATGTTCACAGGCATGTCGGAACTTGACGGTTTCATGAAGGAGCAGTCCATAGAAATCCTGCTTCTGTCAGACGAATATTTGCGGGACGACGCGCCCGAATGGCCGGTCGAAACCCTCGTCGTTCTGGAACGGGACTGCGCCGGAAACACAGGCGGGCGATACCCTTGCATTTGCAAATACAAGTCCGCCCGGGAAATAATCCGGGAGGCGATGTCCCTTTGCGGGGAGAAAAAGGAAGAGATTGGGATTGGCGGTGAAAAAGTCCTGAAACCGGCATGCAGGGTGGTCGGCGTGTATTCGCCTGTTTCGCGCTGCTATAAAACGACATTCGCCCTTGCCCTCGGACAAATTCTCGCCAGAGAGAAGCCGACGTTATACCTTAACCTCGAAGAATTTTCCGGCCTTGACAATATCCTGCACGAGCAGCAGGGCGGCAGCATGGCGGACGTCATTTTCATGATGCGCCAGGGAGAAAGCGACCTCATGAGATACATGGCGACCCTGGCCGGCCATATTGCCTCCTTGGATTATATCCCGCCGTGCGTGTCCGGCCAGGAGCTTCGGGGCGTTTCTCCCGAAGAGTGGCACTCCCTCATAAGGGAGATTGCCGACAGGTCAAGCTATGAAGCGGTCATTCTCGATTTGGGAAACGGCCTGGGCCATCTGGAGGATTTGCTCACGGAATGCGACGTGATTTATATGCCGGTGCGAGGGGATATTTGTTCAAATGCAAAGCTTGCGGCATTCGACTCTTTCCTTCAGATATCAGGAACCGGACGTATAGCGGGAAAAATGCGGCAAATTCGAATCCAAGGCGGCAATCTTCCGGAGACCCGGGACCGATATATGCAGCAGGCCGTCTGGTCGGACGTGGGGGATTGCGCGAGGGATTGCATAAGGCGGGAGGGGCTGTGAAGGAAAATCTCTGCCGGTTGATTTCGGCCCGCGGGGACGGTCCTTTTGGGTCAAAATTTTTCGGCCCGTGGGGACGGGCC
>JAUMWM010000351.1 GCA_030529705.1 Lachnospiraceae bacterium | reverse complement strand
AAAATTTTTGGCCCAAAAGGACCGTCCCCGCGGGCCGAAATAATAGAAAGGCGGTAACACTATGAGCAAAGTAGCAATCATTTACTACAGCCAGACGGGAAACACGAAGGCGATGGCCGAGGGAATCGCGGAGGGAGTCCGTGCAAATGGCGGCGAAGCCGCCCTCTACACCCCCCAGGAAGTAAAGCCCTATATGGTCCGCGACTGCACGGCCATTGCGCTGGGATGCCCGGCCATGCGGTTCGAGCAACTCGACGATGACATTTTCGAGCCGGCTTACGAGCTGATCAAGCCTGAGTTTCCGGGCAAGAAGATCGCCCTGTTCGGTTCCTACGGCTGGGGCGGCGGAGAATGGATGGAAACCTGGGAGAAAGAGATCCAGAAGGAGGGCGTGAGCCTGGCGGCCGAGAGCGTGATCTGCTGCGAGACTCCGAACAGCGAGGTCATGGAGGAGTGCAGGCAGCTGGGGAGAAAGCTCAGCTGATCGGCGGCCGTATCCGGAATCATCTTTCTGTGAGGAAAAAGCATTGTAACAGTTTAGCATGCCGGTAAATACCTAGCATGCCGTTAAATACCTGTCATCCTGAGCGTAAGCGAAGGATCTTAAACAGAAATCCTACTTAAAGCACAACGTTGAAGATAAAGATTCTTCGCTTGCGCTCAGAATGACAAGAGGGTTCCGAGTAGTTACAAAGCAGTATTTATTTTCGGGCAAATACTTCGGAAAACCGAAACACTCGTTGAGGAGGCACGATAATGAATGAATTGGTCGTAGTCATCGATTTCGGCGGTCAATATAACCAGCTCGTCGCAAGGCGCGTCCGTGAAAACAATGTCTACTGCGAAATCTATTCCTACAGGACGCCCTTAAAGGATATACTTGCGAAAAACCCGAAGGGCATCATACTGACAGGAGGACCCTCCAGCGTTTACGAGGAGGGCGCCGCCACCTGCCAGGCGGATTTGTTCCTGACCGGAATCCCCGTGCTCGGCCTTTGCTACGGCGCCCAGCTCATGAGCTACGTGCTGGGTGGCGAGGTTAAGCGCGCGGCGGACAGGGAGTACGGAAAGACGGAGACGATATTCGACACGGCATCCCCCCTCTTTGCGGGTCTGCCGTCAAAAAGCATTGTCTGGATGAGCCATTTTGACTATATTTCCAAACTTGCACCCGGCTTCACAAGTGTTGCGCACACCGCGTCGACCCCTGTGGCTGCGGCTCAGGATGAATCGCGGAACCTTTACGCCATCCAGTTCCACCCGGAAGTCCTTCACACCGAATACGGCAAGGAGATTCTGTTCAATTTTGTGAGGAATATCTGCAAATGCCGCGGCGACTGGAAAATGGACTCTTTCGTCCAGAACCAAATAAGGCAAATTCGCGACAGGGTCGGCGATGGCCGCGTCCTCTGCGCCCTGTCAGGCGGCGTGGATTCTTCCGTAGCAGCAGTCCTGCTTTCCCGGGCGATCGGGAAACAGCTTACCTGCGTCTTCGTTGACCACGGGCTTCTCCGGAAGAACGAGGGGGACGAGGTCGAGGCGGCATTCGGTGCAAATGGTCCCTACGAGCTGAATTTCATCCGCGTCAATGCGCAGGAACGGTATTACGAAAAATTGAAGGGCGTGGAGGAACCGGAACGGAAGAGGAAAATCATCGGCGAGGAGTTCATCCGCGTCTTTGAGGAGGAAGCGCAAAAGATTGGCAAGGTCGATTTCCTTGTTCAGGGAACAATCTATCCGGACGTCGTGGAGAGCGGCCTGGGTGGGGAGTCGGCGGTCATTAAGTCCCACCACAATGTCGGCGGCCTGCCGGACCATGTGGAGTTTCGGGAGATTATCGAGCCATTGCGCCTTCTTTTTAAAGACGAGGTGAGGAAGGTCGGACTGGAACTCGGCATTCCGGAGAATCTGGTGTATCGTCAGCCGTTCCCGGGTCCGGGTCTTGGCGTGCGGATTGTCGGCGAGGTCACGGCGGACAAGGTTCGGATCGTGCAGGATGCGGATTTCATCTTCCGGGATGAGATGGCGAAGGCAGGACTTGCAAATGCAAGCGATCAATACTTTGCAGCACTCACAAATATGCGGTCTGTCGGCGTTATGGGGGATGAGAGGACTTACGACTATGCGGTCGCCCTGCGGGCGGTCTCAACGATTGACTTTATGACTGCGGAGGCGACGAATATACCCTGGGAGGTTCTGCAGAGGGTCATGAGCAGGATTATCAATGAGGTCAGGGGGGTCAACAGGGTGCTGTATGACTTGACGAGTAAGCCTCCGGGGACGATAGAGCTGGAAT
>JAUMWM010000017.1:7022-25997 GCA_030529705.1 Lachnospiraceae bacterium | reverse complement strand
GTCCCCGCGAGCCGATTTTTTTTGGCCCAAAAGGACCGTCCCCGCGGGCCGATTTCAATCAGATTTCCTTCACGATCACTTTCAGGTCCGCCGTCACCTTCGGATGGACCCGAACCTGGACAGTATGCTCGCCGAGCTCTCTAATCGGGGCTTTCAGGTTCATCTTCTTCCTGTCAAGCTCCACGCCCAGCTGGTCCTTGGCCGCGTCCGCGATCTCCTTGGCGGAAACGGATCCGAACGCCTTCCCGCCAGTCCCGACCTTGATGCCTACAGTGACGGATTTCTCAGCGAGATCGTCGGCGAACTCCTGGGCTTCTTTCAGCTTTTCGGCCTCCAGCCTCGCCTCGTTTTTCTTCTTGAGCGCGACATCCTTCATGTTGTTCGCCGTAGCGGCCACCGCAAGCTTCCTCGGAAGCAGCATGTTGCGGGCATAACCGTCGGAAACGTTCACAATGTCATCCTTCTTACCAAGATTCTTTACGTCTTCAAGCAATAATACTTTCATCAGATATCTCCTTCTTCCTGCATCTCTTTAATTGTTTTTTGAAGCAGCGCCTTCGCCTCGATAACCGTGACGTCCGTAAGCTGCGCGCCGGCAATATTCAGGTGGCCGCCGCCCCCCAGCCTCTCCATAATCAGCTGTACGTTGATCTCGTCAATCGATCTGGCGCTGATATATATTTTCTGGTTATAATCGGTCAGGACAAAGGAAGCCTTGACCCCAACCACGGATAGCAGCTCATTTGCCGCCTGCGCGGCGATGACGGTCGGGCTCTTCAGCCCCTCGCTCTTGCATACGGAAATGGCGAAGCAGTCTGCAAATATCTCCGCCTCCGCAATCGCCCTGGACTTCGCCTGCAAATCTTCCATGTTGTCCCGGAACATCTTCCGGATGCGGGTGACGTCCGCACCGTTCCTCCGAAGGAAGGCCGCCGCCTCAAATGTCCTCACGCCCGTCCTCGTCAAGAAATTGCTCGTATCGACCATGATGCCTGCGTACATGGCATCCGCTTCCAGCGACTTGATTTTCAGCGACTCGTCAAAATATTGGACTACCTCCGCGACCATCTCGCATGCGCTGGACGCATAAGGCTCGATGTAAGAGAGCACCGCATTCTGGATAATGTCCTTCCCCTGGCGGTGATGGTCAAGGACGACGATGGCGTTCGTCCTCCGAAGGAGGTCCTCGCATTCGGTATAGTTGGGCTTGTTCGTGTCGACAACGACGACGACCGTGTTGCTGCTGGCCCGCTCCTTGGCTTCCCGGCTCGTTATGAACAGGTGCTCGCCGTAATCCGGATTGTTGCGGAACACGTCCACCATCGGGCGAATGACATCCGGCGGATTGTCCAAAACGATGGATGCCGGTTTGTCGATCGACCTGGCGCAGCGGTAAATACCGATGGCCGCCCCGAGCGCGTCAACGTCCGGAATCTTATGCCCCATGATGAACACTTCGCTCTTCGAGGAAATAATTTCCTTCAGCGCGTGCGCCTTCACGCGGGCTTTCACGCGGGTATACTTCTCAACGGATTCCGTCTTGCCGCCGAAGTAGCGGGTGTTGTAGCCTTCCTTCACGACCACCTGGTCGCCCCCGCGGCCCAGGGCCAGTTCGATGGCTCCCCTCGCCGCCTCTGCGTTCTGCAGGAAATAGTGGGAGCCGAAGCCAATGCCGATTGATATCGTCATAGAAATCTCGTTGCCGACATTGACCGTCTTGACGTCCTCCAAAATGGAAAATTTCTTTGCCTCCAGGTCGTCAAGGCTTTTCTTCCTTATAATAAAGAAGTACTTGTCCTTCTCCGTCTTTTTGCAAATGCCGTCCACGTCCGTAAAGTACTTATTGATTTTCCTCTCAATGAGAGCCAGAAGGAGGGATTTCCGCAGCTCGTCCACGCTCTCCAAAGCCTCATCGTAATTGTCCAAGCTCAGCAAACCGAAGACGATGCGGTTGTTGCTTCGGTCCTCGATGAGTTCCGAGAGTTCCGTCTCGTCGAAGAGGTAGATCGCTATGACGGTATTCTTCTCGGGATCGTCTATTCCGCCCTCCATGTCGAGCAGCTCCTTCATGACGACCTTCTGCATGGCGGCGCGATAGGTGCTGTCGCCCTTGACGACGGACACTTCCGTCCGAAGTTCCTTTCCGGGCAGTTTTGCATTCGTAATCTCCGGGAAAATTGCCGCTATGTTCTTGTGGAAGTTCACCTCTTTCCCGGCGATGCCCGCAAATTCATCATTCATCCAGAGCACGCCCCCTCGGAGATCCAGAAGGGCGTACGGAAGCACAAGTTCCTGGATCAGCCGGTGCTGGACCTGCCCGTATTGGGCGGCAAAAGAGATAAGTTCATTCGCCAGCCTGGCTTTCTGCATGCGGTAGAGGACGCCCGTCAACCCAAGATATGCTGCAAGAAGCAGCACGCCAATCTGGGCCGCCCTTTTCCCGGCTGCCAGATAAAAGAGGGGAATGGCAGCTAAAAGCAGGAAGCTAAGCCAGATGGGCGTCTTGATGTACTTTTTGACCTGGTTCGTAATCTCGAATTGTTCCATGGATGCTCCCCTATAAAAGCGGTTTTTGAGCCGCCTTTTATATCTGACTAAGCGTCTCCTAACAATAAACAAACGTACCTGCTTGGCACCTCATGTCATTCTGAGCGTAAGCGAAGAATCTTTGTTTTTTGCATATGTTTTACGTTTAAAATCCTTCTCTTACGCTCAGGATGACCCACGTGCATATTAAACGAAAAAGCCGCCGCTACAGCGTGTAGAGACGGCTTTATTATATCCTATGAAAGCACTATTTGCAACTTCCGTGTCGGCATCAATCCTGAAGCCATCAATCCTGAACATACGGAAGGATTGCGAGATGGCGGGCGCGCTTAACGGCCAGGGTAAGGGCGCGCTGATGCTTGGAGCAGTTGCCCGTAATCCTTCTCGGAAGAATCTTTCCGCGCTCTGAGATATATCTCTTGAGCCTGTTAACGTCCTTGTAGCTGATCTCGCCTTCTTTGCCGCAGAACACGCAGACTTTCTTCCTTCTGCGGAATCCGCTCGGTTTTCTTCTAAATCCGCCTTCACGGCCTTCGCTGTTTCTCTGATAAGCCATCGTAAGCTCTCCTCTCTATCTATACTATCCTGATTCTTTAATTAAACGGCAGTTCCTCGTCGATGCCGTCCGGAATATTCATGAAGCCGTCACCCGCAAAATCGGAAGCCGGCTCCTCGCGGCGCTGTACCTGTCTTGGCTGGACCGGCGCAGAGTCCATCGGCGCGGAATACTGCCTTGCATTTGCATTATACGGGCCTGCATTGTATCCGCCCGCATTCTGCTGGCTGGCGGCCTTGCTCTCTGCGAACTCAACGTTATCAACGACGATACGGTCGCGATAGACGGTCTGGCCTTCGCGGTTCTGGTAATTGTCATTCTGCATGCTGCCCTGGATGACAACCTTAGTTCCCTTGTGAAGATATTTCTCCACGAACTCCGCTTGTTTGCCAAATGAAACGCAGTTGAAGAAGTCAGCGTCCGGCTGCCCTTCTCTCTTGAATCTGCGGTCAACGGCAATAGAATAATTTGCAAATGCCGTCCCGCTCGCGCCGTAACGCACTTCCGGATCGCGCGTCAAGCGTCCCATCATTACACATACATTCATATCTATACCTCATTTTTCTGATTATGCAGCAAATACCATGATCATCAAATGGGCTTTATTCCTCTGCCGGAGCTTCCTCGGTAGCTTCCTCAGCCGGAGCTTCCGCATCCAAAGCCGCCTCTGCCGGGGCTTCTTCGACTGCAGCTTCCTCAGCCGGAGCTTCTTCCGCTTCTTCCTCTGCCTGCGGCTTCTCCGGAGAGACTTTGAAGGTATCATTCTCATCCTTGCAGAGCACGAGATAACGAAGAACGTTCTCCATGATTCTCATACGGGCTTCGATCTCGGCCGGTGCCGTTGCATCCGCTTCGAATTGGACGAAGAAATAGAAAGCTTCTTTCTGCTTCTGGATTTCGTAGGCCAGCTTGCGCTTTCCCCACTCTTCCACTTCAGTCACCTGACCGCCGAAGCGCTCAATCAGCTGCTTTGCGTTATCAACGACAGCCTCGACGCCCGCCTGGTCAAGCTTTGCACTTACAACCAATGCCAGTTCATACTTGTTCATGTACCATTTTCCTCCTTTTGGTCTATGGCCTCCCGCTTTGGCTTTGGCGGGAGACAAGGAACATCAGTAGTTTCTCACGAAATCCTACTATATCACAGGGGTTTTCAAATTGCAAGCGAAGAATTTCATTCACCATAGTCCGGCGGTCCGACCACGATTCCGCGGCCCATGCCCCGTCCCATGCCAATGCTTTTGCCTTTCGCATCGCTATAAACCGTCTCGAAAGGCAAGGGCTCCCCGTCAGCGTCCACCAGCTCGCGGACGATAAGCTCGGGAACATGGGACGTATCGCCCGATTTCAGATATTTCCAGGTGACGACAAATACGGTTTCCGCATTTTCAAGAGCTTCCGAAAGGACTCCCGCTATGCGGAGCGTCCCCTCATTTTCCTGGTTATTATATGCAATCGACTCCGGCGACCCGTGCGTCTCTTTCACGCTGACCACTTTCACGGACGCCGGGTCGTATATGATATCCAGATCATACCCTCCGACTCCGGAGCCTTCGCTGACGTCAAGACGCATCTTCCTATTTTCGGCTCCGACTTTCCCTTCCATCACGCATTTCAGTTCCACGGGCTTTAGAATCCCCTCCGTGTTTTTTTCCGCTCCGATGCACAGCAAGGCGATGCCGCCAATAAAAGACATTGCTGCCAAAAGCGCGCAAAACGCCCGGCAGCTTAGACAAAGAATGCTTCTTCTCATACCCGCACAACCTCCTAAAAAGCCTCTTTTTTCCAAAACCAATGTACTGTGGCACTTTGTCATCCTGAGCGAAGCGAAGGATCTTCTATCAACAGCATCCATTGTACAGAAAGATCCTTCGCTTACGCTCAGGATGACAATTAGGAAACCAACAACATCCGTTGTACAAAAGATCCTTCGCTTACGCTCAGGATGACAAGAAACAAACATGCAGCCATACAGTTAAGGAGAGTTCCGTTAGGAAACCTTCACCAGCTTCCATCGCTGCGCCTTTGAATAATTGACCGCCCAGGAGTCGACATTTGTAGCCGCCTTCAAGGATCCCGCATAAATGTCAAGCGCCGTCCCCAGCGCGCTTTTAAGCACGAGCGAGCCATCGGACTGTTTCAGGACCTTCCACCGCTGCCCGCTCGAGGCATTCCAGGTGGCCTGGCGCACATTTGCCCCGTTTTCCTTGGAGTCATCCTTGATTCCCAGCACCTTGCCGGAATTCACGTTCACGATGCGATAGTATCCCCCGCCGCTGTACATCAGGCGGAACTTCTGCGAGGCGCCGCCGGAATAGGTATAAAGGCGGGCATTTGCGCCGCTTTGCAGGGAAGCGCCCGATATTTCCAGGGCGAGCGACGTTTTCCCCGCCGCCCGGACCGTGTACGTGTGGCTGTAGGTGTGCGCCGTCGCAGTCGCCTCTACCAGATAGAACCGCTGGTTGATGCTCCCGGAGTAGTTATACTGCGCGATGTAGGTCCCCGCAGCAACCTTTCCGCCTACCAGATAAACGGCCTTTCCGGTCTTCGCGTTCAGGATCGAGTAGCTGCCGTCCGACTGCTTTTTAAGATTCCATCTCTGGAAGGATGTGCCGGCATCCTGCTGCGTTTCCAGCGAGGAGGCATTTGCAGTGGAATTGTTGCGGATGCCCGCCACGAAATCGGACTTCTGGTCCGTTAACGTATACGTCCCATCCGAATTCTTCGTGAAGATGAACTTCTGCGCCTCCGAATCCTGCTGGGCGCTGAGATAAATGCGGCTCTTCGGGAGCATGCTGCCCTTCTCCACCGTGACCGCCTTGGTCGGTCCCTTCACCGGAACAATCATGTAATTCTTCCCGGATTTGACGGAGGCTGCGGAATTTACCAGGACAAATGTCCCCGCCCGGCTCCCTGTCATCGCCCCGATCCCGGTCGCCGTCACGGTCGCCGTGCCCGGCTTCACGTTATTTGCAAATTTCAGCTTGTAGTCCGTCCCTTCCGCCAGCGTCCGGCAGCCATAGGCCAGCGTCACCGCAGGCTTCACGGCGCTCCCCGTGCAGGCCGCCGAAACCGGAAGAGTCATTGCGGCATCCGCAAGGTTCGCCCGGCCATCCAGTATCTCCCAGTAGGACGCATTCTTAAGATCCGTCCCGGCCGTCACGAGAAAATCGCCTTCCTCCTCTGTGAACTCGGATATTTCAAGGCATGTCCCGCTGTCTTTGTTGCGCAGAATGCACCCGCCTTCGACCTTCAGGACTCGCCATAGCTGCTCGTCTCCCCCATCCCAGGATGCCTGGGAGACATAACGGCTGCCCATCCCATCGTCCTCCGCCGCAGTCAGGACCAGGCCGGAATAAAAATTCTCAATCTTGTAGTAGCGATCTCCTTCTTTCTCAAAAAGGTAACACAGCGTACCGTCATTCGATTCCTTGCGCGTGATGACGCCGGCGCCCTCCGAATCGCCCGCATCCTCCGGACCTGCGACAAATGGGCAGCACGGCGTACCCAGCATTTTAACGCCACTTAGGTCCTCCTCTGCCGCATCGGCCAGGACGTCGAACCGATATGCCGCGCTAAGTTCGCTGTATTCGGCAATAATTGTGGCTTCCCCGGTCAGCGCTCCGGCCTCCACGGTCACAAGGCCCTCCTCTGTCACGGACACGCCGTCCGTCATGGAATACCAATTCGGAACGACCTCCGTTTCCGCCCAAAGAGGCCCGTAACTGGCAGTCAGGGCAAAGGAGTTTCCAATCTCAGCCTCGGACACGTCTCCCGTTATGAACATGTTTGTCTCGACGCTCCCATAAGCGTAAATGCAAGGACTGTGGTAATTTGCGCCAAGGTTCACGCCGCTCCCAAGCGCCGGACTGTCCTTGGAGCAGTCCAGACATAAGTTTGATTTCTGGACGTATAGATAAGATTCCCCCTCGTTACAGAAAATCCGCCTTTTATCACTGGTCGCGCCTTCGAATGCCACATAATATCTCGTCTTGTCCTCATTGTACTGGGTGACTTTTACTGCAAAGGCCTCCCCGGCCCTAACTTCCACCGCCGTATCGAAGTCCGCCTTGTGGAATCCCGAACCGGCGGCCTTGCCCGAGGCAGTCGCCGCCACGGTGCCGCTCGCGGGATCCGCGCTGTCGGAAATGTCCGTAATCAGTTCTATCTCGTAATTCCAGGGACCGCTGGTATAGAATCCCGCCTGGTCGATATAGACGTAATGCTCCGGAGTAAAGACATTCACCCCGTAGGAAGCTCCCTTCAAAATAAGTCCTTTGCCATACCAGCCGGTGCCCGTGTGGGAAAAGGCTATATGGTTTCGCATCTTCCCCAAAGGCGACTTCTCCATGCTGTACGACACAGGGGACGCCAGGGAAGCGTCTTCATAGGATATCCAGCAGTAACCCTCTTCTCCATATGATTCGCCCCAAGAATTCTGCACATAAAAGGCTCCGGGGTTTTCCGCGCCCGGTATCTCTTTCGCATCGTCCCATCCCACGATCGTCAAGGCATGGTCAACGCCGGGCTTTTCGCCGTACTTCCGTATAACGCCGCCCTCCCCATCATCGGATTCCGTATACGGCCATGGCGTGTACCATTCCACGGTATTATGCTTGTCTAACGAATAAGCAGAGATCCACACGGCTCCGTTCGTCATGACGGCGGCCTTAATCTCCCTCGTCACCTCGTCCCAGAGCTCCCCTTTCCAATCTAACGGATCCGTCGGGTATCCGGGAAGGAACAGGGCTTCTTCCAGATGGGCGACGTCGTCCGTATACTGATCCTCCGTGATTGCATCATAGTTATACGGGTAGGCATTCTCATCTGCCGCTCCGAGATACTCCGCCATGGCGGCGACGGGCATATACAGAGATCCCGTTGTGTTGTACCAGTAAGACTTGGAGGCCGGGATGCCCGAATCACCCTCCCGGTTGTAATAGCCGTAAAGGAGATGCTTCTCGGACAGGTTCAGGCTGTCCGTAATGCCGGCTCCGATGAGATCCCTCTCGGCGCAGGTCATGGCCGCATACGCCCAGCAGGTATTCCTGCTGCCCTGCTCTCCGATTACGGTCCTCACCTGCGGGATATAGGATTCCGGCAGGACTCCGTCTCCCACCAGTTGTTCCTCAGAGACATACCTGTTTTCTTCGGAGATTTCAAATCCCACAACGGGAATGATTCCGCCCTCCGCATTGTCGTCATCCTCATAAAAGTTCTCTTCTATAATCTCCGGAACGTCTTCATACTCCCCATCGGCAGCATCATTTGCATAAGAGTATTCATCCTCAAGATATCCATCCGGGAGAGCGTATTCTGCCGCAAGGGCGGTTCCTTGCATTTGCAAGCCAAGCATTGATGCAAGCAGGATTCCTGCACAAAACTTATATCGCCATTTAACCATCCGTTAACCTCAAAATCTTTATAATTCACAACTGACTTCGCCCGCCGCCAACATAGAGCGGACGGTGAACGCTCTATAAACTTTTCAAACCATATCCGACTATATCCCCTGTCATTCTGAGCGTAAGCGAAGAATCTTTACCGGGACGTATGTTTTATGGTTAAGATCCTTCGCTTGCGCTCAGGATGACAGCTGATTTAAACAGCCGCCTCAGATCACGTATCAGCGCACTTCTATCCGGGAGAATACCTCCCCAATCGGCTCCCGGATTACCAGGTCCGCCATCGAATCCCTCGTCGTGGCGGATTTGTTGATAAGCACCAGCTTGTCCCCGTTAAAGTAATCAATAAGCCCCGCTGCAGGATAGACTACCAGGGACGTTCCGCCGATGATCAGGCAGTCCGCTTTCCGGATAGACCGGACGGCCCCGTTTATCACGTCGTTATCCAGGCCTTCCTCATAGAGGACGACGTCCGGCTTGATGACGCCGCCGCAGTTGTCGCACCTGGGCACCCCGGCGCTTGCAGCCAGGTAATCCGGGCCGAAGAACTTGCGGCATTTCGTGCAATAATTGCGGTGAATCGAGCCGTGGAGTTCATAGACATTCTTGCTCCCGGCAAGCTGGTGCAGGCCGTCAATATTCTGGGTGACGACGGCCAGGACCTTGCCGGCTTTTTCCAGCTCGGCCAGTTTTACGTGGGCCGGGTTCGGCTTCACGTCCGTGATAAGCATCTTGTCCTTGTAGAAGCGGTAGAATTCCTCCGTCTCATGGACGAAGAAGGTGTGGCTGATGATTTGTTCCGGGGGATACTTGTACTGCATGTTATAGAGGCCGTCCTGTGAGCGGAAGTCAGGAATCCCGCTCTCTGTTGAGACGCCCGCTCCGCCAAAGAAAACGATCCGGCTGTGCGTGTCAATAATTTTCTGCAGTTCTTCTACTTCACGGCTCATATTGCTACCTCCTGTGTGAATATTGTTTTAAAGCTGCGCGATTTTCGGCCCGCGGGGACGGTCCTTTTGGGCCAAAAAATTTTGGCCCAAAAGGACCGTCCCCCTGGGCCGAAATCCTTACGACTCTGGCCGCTGGGACGAAACCATCTTCCCCATCACCACGCACCGGACCGAATCGTCCGAAGTGCAGGTGGACAGGGTCACCGTATAGTCATCCTCTGAGAGGGGGACGGAATTTGCCACCTCGGAAAGGCTCTGCATCTTCGTCTCCCACTCCAGAAATTCCTGCCCCTGCTTCGAGAACAGCATGTAAACGTCCGAATCCACCGGCGTGTTGAACGCCGCATAGATATGGTAGCGGTAATTGCCGTTCGGCGTCAGGATCCAGAAATAGGGGTTGCTGTCATATTTGTCCTGGTTCTTCAGGTTTTTGAGCAGGCCGAACATGCTGCCGCTCTTCATATTGTGGCCGTACACGAGCGTGTTCGGGTCGGAAAAATCGGGCGAGTTGCAGAAATCTTCAAATATCGCCCCCGCGAACAGGCTATCCTTGCGGAACGTCCTGTGCAGGTAATACTCGTTATTGATCGTCTTGCAAATGGGGTAGCTGATATTGTTCTGTCCCTCCACATAAATCCAGCCGACAATATCCGAATTTACCGCTTTCAGTTCCTCCCAGTCGACTGCCATCGGCGGCTCCGCGTCCTCAATCAGCCGGCCCGGCGCAGCTTCTTCCGCCGGAGGCGGCGTCGGGGTCGGCGTAGCCTTCTCCGGCTTGTCAAGCGGCCGGGTGAACTCTTCCTGAATAGTGTCATACTCATGGTCGGCGGCCGCATAGCCGTGGAAGATGGTGTAGAGCTGGTAACCCGAATAGATCAGCACTGCAAATGCAGCCACCAACACTATCGTCCGTATTATTCCGAAGCCGCCTTTATTCTTTTTCGTTTCCGTATCATTCATAATACAAATATTTCAAATATCCCTCGGCTTGTCATCCTGAGCGCAGCGAAGGATCTTTTCCTTTCATCGGCTGTTGTATTGCAAATAACAGCTTTCATCTTTCCAGTCATCAGCCGATCTGCTCGAGCTTGTCATCCTGAGCGCAGCGAAGGATCTTTTCCTTTCATCGGCTGTTGTATTGCAAATAACAGCTTTCATCTTTCCAGTCATCAGCCGATCTGCTCGAGCTTGTCATCCTGAGCGCAGCGAAGGATCTTTTCCTTTCATCAGCAGTTGTTGAACGTGAAAGATTCTTCGCTGCGCTCAGAATGACAAGCAAGATGCACGAAATACCGCCTTGGTCAGTAAACAACAACTGCGTTTCCTATCTCAATAGCGTTAAATATTGGCTCCATGTTCCAGGGCGGTATGTTCACGCAGCCATGGGACCCGTTGCCCATATAGATATCACCTCCAAAGTTGCTGCGCCATGGCGCGTCATGCAGCCCCTGGCCGCCGTTGAACGGAGCCCAGTAACTCACGGGCGACTCATATCCCTGGACGTCGAGCGACCCGAGCGTAGCGTCTTCCTTCTTGGCATCGATCGCAAAGCAGCCCGGCGTCGTGGCCCTCTCGGCTGTCGGAAGCCCGGTCACCACGTCCGTATCCATAATCAGCTCATAATCCTTGTAGCACCAGAGATGCTGCTCGCCGATGCTGACTTCGACGTACGTCCCCGTCAGATCCCCGTTGTCCCATCCCATTGCGCTGTAAAGGTAGGTCGGGGCGCGCTCTCCCTGCGCTCCCGTAAAAATCGCATCGGTGACATCCGCAATCGTCTCGTCCTTGTTGATGCACCACCCGTAGTCGCCGCCCTCTTCGATCATAATCTCCTGGCCCGAGTGCGTGGTGAACGGCCTCGCAAGACCGAACGTGTCATACTTCTGCCCCCAGCCGTAAACGAGAGTCCGTATCCAGTCCGAAGGCAAATCCACCGTAGTCCCGTCATCCACGATATAGGGCTTGACGGTATCCGCATTGACGGTTTCAATATTGTCTCCAAATGCATACGTCACATTCACCCTCATGAGCTCGTTCCATTTGTCCATGCGGGCTTTCAGCGTCTCGTCATTCCGATAGATTGAGGGGTGGTTATAACAGTCATCTTTGACGATATCGATGGAGGACGCGCCTTTCTTCACTGCTTCCGTGACGGCATTTGTAAGCTTGTCAAGATTGACTTCGTTTCCCTCCACCTCGTCCTGGATGGAGACAACATTATTCTCGTCCTTCAAGGCCGCATCCTGCGGCTTCGTCACATTTTCCTCTTTGAAGCATTCCAGGGCGGCGATCGTCTCCGTCATCTTCCCTTCATCGTACTTTGTCCCGGCATTGATGTCGTACGCGCTGCTGCCGGCAAGGTGCCAGAGCCATTTGCCCTCTTCCTGCTCCTCCATCAATTCGTCGACTTTACCGTCATCGACATACTCAAGGCCTATCTGGCCCGCCGTAATCTTCTCATTCCGGTCCAGTTCCTTGATTTTCAGAGTGTATTTCGAGACATTATCGATAATGCCGGCCTTGACTCCGTCCACGGTCTCCTTCGAGACGTCCATGCCGTTGATGACGGTTCCTTTGAAGAAATGGGTAGAGTAGTATTCCTTGAAGTGCTTGTGGATCTGCGTCCCGACAAGGATGGCGGCCACGGCAACGCCCGCGATGCCGCCGAGGATCATGCGGCGGCGTTTCAGCTTTTCGGGATCTATCTCGGGGGCGTCCGTTGCTGCGCCTGCATTCGCGGTTTCGGCGGCATCTTCCAGCTCTACGGTTTCGTCTGGCTCTGTTGCGTTTTCAGCTTCGGACGACTCCGCTGCATCTCCGACATCTTCGGCTTCGTACGTATCCCCTGCGTCTCCAGCTTCGATCGCCCCCGCTACATCTTTGGATTCGCCTGGATCCGTTGCGTCTTCAACATCGCTCGGCACTGCAACGTCATCGGCTTCGTCAGAGTCCGTTGCGTCATCCGTATCAGCGACCATATCCGCATCTTCAGCATCTACGGCATTTACATCCGAATCAGCCTCATCAACAGCCTCATCCGGCTCTACAGCATCTGCAACGCCTTCGTCTTCATCCGGATCTGTGGTTGCCTTAGACCCAGATTCCGCCCCGTCGCCGATTCCGTTCTCCTCCCCCGGTTCAGACCCGCTTTCGCTGAACACGTTGCTCAGCAATTCATCCCATTTGTCCTCATCGGATATCGAATTTCGTTTTTCGTTATCCATACCATTTGTCCCCCTATTATCCAACTGCCGAACGAATCACTCCCCTGTCATTTGCCCGGCACTGACAAAATACGCAATCAGGAGAGGAACGGTTCTTCTCCTGTAATCTTTCGCAGGAAAGAGCTCGCCCCTCTCCTGCGATTTTTGATGAAATTCTCTCATTCACAATTTCGCCCAAAAGAACCGTCCCCAAGGTTCGACCCCGTCTTTATTCCTCGCCCTCGCCCATCTCCTCGAGATACTTCCTCACGCTGACCAGCTTGACCGCCAGGATAAAGACTTCCGTCGCCTTCCTAAGTTCTTTCTCCGTCGGGAAAGAGGGCGCGATGCGGATGTTCCGGTCTCTCGGATCCTTCCCGTAAGGGAACGTCGCGCCGGCATCCGTCATCTTGACGCCGCCCTCTGCGGCCTTAGCGACAATCTTTTTGGCGCATCCGTCGAGGGAGTCGAAGGAAATGAAGTAGCCGCCTTTCGGATTTGTCCATTCGGCGATATCAAGCCCGCCGATTTCCCTTGACAGCATCGACTCGACAAGTTCGAACTTCGGGCGAAGGATGGCGGCATGGCGCATCATGTGCTCTTCCATATTTGCAAAATTCCCGAAGAAACGAACATGCCGGAGCTGGTTCAGCTTGTCATGCCCGATCGTCTGGACGGCCATGTACGTCGTGATATCCTTGAGATTTGCCTTGGATGTCGCGATGGCGGCCAGGCCGGATCCGGGGAACGTAACCTTCGATGTGGATATGAACTTGTAGACCATGTCGGGATTGCCGGCTTTGCGGCATTCGTCCAGAATCTCAAGGATTTGCACCTGATCCTCTTCATCCTCATAAAGGTGGTGGATCGAATAGGCGTTGTCCCAGTATATGCGGAAGCCTTTGGCTGCGGGTTTTAAATTTGCAAATCTCCGCACCGTCTCGTCCGAATAGCAGTAGCCCTGCGGGTTGGAATATTTCGGCACGCACCAGATTCCCTTGACCGACGAGTCATGATTGACATACTCCTCGACCAGGTCCATATCCGGCCCGTCCGGGGTCATCGGGATGTTAATCATCTCGAATCCAAATGACTCCGTGATCTTGAAATGCCTGTCATAGCCGGGGACCGGGCAAAGCCACTTCCGTTCTCTGACCTTTCCCCATGGCTTGCTTCCGCAGACGCCGTGGGAGAAGGAGTGGGCGATGGTGTCGAACATAACATTCAGCGACGAGTTGCCGCAGATAATCATGGCGTCAGGGCTGACATTCGACATCTCTCCCATCAGCCTCTTCGCCTCCGGAATGCCTGTCAGGATTCCGTAGTTGCGGCAGTCCGTCCCGGTCTCGTCATTAAAATAGGCATCGGAGTGCAGGACGTCCATCATCCCGTTGGAGAGTTCCAGCTGGGCCCTGGACGGCTTGCCCCTCGACATGTCCAGTTTCAGCTTCCTTGCTTTCACCGCCTCAAACTGCTTCTCCAATGAAGCTTCCTCTTCAAGAAGCTCCTCGCGACTCATATCTCTGTACTTTCTCATAAAACTAGCCTCCTATTTTTCACTTACAAATATTTTAATTCATGGAGCAAATCATGTCAATCTACTTAAATTTCGCTCCCCTCATTACCGTTCACGCATCCACTGTCGCCCTTGTCATCCTGAGCGCAGCGAAGGATCTTTACCATCATAAGGGACTCGGCATGAATGAAACGAGGAAGTCCTTGTCATCCTGAGCGCAGCGAAGGATCTTTACCATCCGCAGCTGCTTTATGAAAAAGATTCTTCGCTTTGCGAAACGTCTCAGGACACACGCACGCATATCCGAATGCCGAAAGCGGTATCAGCATGTAGACATAAATCATGACGTACTGGCTCTTGGTCTCCCAGAAAATGTGGAAGAGGAAGCCGCCGAGCAGCAAAATGCACGGAAAGAGCAGCATGTCAAGCCCGGCCGGGGAAAGGGATTTTGCCCCCCTCCTCCGGACCACGTTCACGAGAAGCAGGAACATCCCGACAAATGCGCCGGCGAAAATTATCAGGTTTATGATGGAGCAGTAGTTGACAAACATCGCATAGAGCACCCCGCCCGCGTAAAGCTGGTGCAGCAGCCTTCCGCCCATTTGCTGGTCCATATCCTCCAAAGGACCGGACCAGATTGATTCAAATGTCGGCTCGCACCAGGTAGAATATATCTTTTCCGAATAGAAATAGACGAACAGGCCCAGATCTCCATGGAAAACCTGAATGCGGTCATGGATTTCCTTTCTGGAATCCGCCGCGGCAAGGGCGAGGTCATAGCCGTTCTTACGGTAAGCCCGGTAAATATAGCCGTTGTACCAGCCCGCGGCCCGCGGCCCATCCTGCATCCCCATGGCGACCCACATGGTTTTGGGAAGTTCCTTCGGAATTTCCTGGCCGGCAGCGTTCCTTCCTGCGGCGCGCATGGCAGGCCCGGCACAAAGCAGGGCAGCCGCAAGTACGATTGCAGCCGCCAGGCAGAGCAGGTTGCGCCGCGCGGAAGATCGGTCCGAACCGTCCCGACCGTAGGTCGGCGCGTTCCACTCATCATAAGCAGCCGACTTCTTTGACGCTTTCCTGCCCGTCCCCCTCATCATATGAAGAAGGATGAGAAGGATTTCTGCCATGACAAATATCCCCGAATTTCCCCTGACGCAAACTGACAGGAACGAGAAAACGCCCATGAAAAACAAGGGCAGGATGCTGTGCGTGCGGATGAATTTGCCCATGCATACTGCCGCGGCCAGCATCAAGGTCATGGAGATTTGCTGGTTGTAGCCAAACAGGATAAAGTGCAAATGGGGCAGGAACAGCATGGCCAGCAGCCCCGCTATGGTGACCGCTTCCCGATTGCCGCCCGTCGTGATGGAGGCAAGGCGGACAATCAGCAGGTTGTCAACAATGGCCAGGATTAAATTTAGGAAGAAAAGGACCCGGGCATTCTGTGAAATGCGCACAAGTAGCGTCTCAAAGAGGATAAAGCCGATCTGGTGGGCATTTTCAAATAAATACCCGCCCTCTTTCAGGGATGAGAAGTCTCCCTTATGAAAGCCCTGCGCGGCCAAAAAACATTCCAGCACGTCAGAACGGACGGTCGTTCCGGCATGAAAAATGAGAACCAGCCCGCTAATCAGATAAAAAATGGCCGAAACGGCCGAGACGGTCTGCGGCGGCAGATGCCGCAGGAGGTTTTTCCTCAGGATGATGATGAAAAGCAGGATGAAGGAGCCGGCAAGGACCATAAAGAGGGACTCGACACGGTAGAATTCCATGTGTTCCTTCTTGGTCAGCGGCATGTAGGCCCGCATAAAAAAGTTCAGAAAAACAAGGGACAGCAGGAGCGCTGTCCCGAGGGCGGATATGATTTTTCTGCAAATTTTGCTGGCAGTAACCATACATCCCCTTCATGCAAATCTTTCTAACTGTACGGGTAGGATCATCCAAGGCCCTGCAGGTTCGTATATAAGTCGTAGAGCGGCGACCCTGTCTGGCCGTACTCCGGATAATCCGTCTCCGGTATGTCCAGAACCGTATAGCCGCACGCATTGACAATCTTCGTGCCGCACTCGTGCACCCGCTCCTGCCTGAAATGTCCATAGGCCTTATGCACATGTCCGTGTATCATGTATTTGGGCTGCCACCGGTTCATGAAGGAATTGAAGCATTCGTATCCCCTGTGCGGCAAATCATCCAAATCCCCGTACCCTCTCGCCGGCGAATGGGAAAGAAGGACGTCGCAGCCGCCTTTCAGCAGGGCGTTGATATCCGCTATCAGCACGCGGCGGCGCATGTCCGCCTCCGTGTACATGTTCTCCCCGGGATGGTAATACATGGAGCCGCCAAGCCCCATGATGCGCAGCCCTTTATAATTGTACATTTTATCTTCTATGCAAATGCACCCTTGCGGAGCCTTCTTCTTATAACCGTCGTCATGATTTCCCCGCACATAGAGCAGCGGCAAATTTGTCATGGACACGAGGAACTCAAGGTACTCCGCCTTGACATCCCCTGCGGAGAGAATCAGATCCACATCCCTGACTCTCTCCGGGTCATAATAGTCCCAGAGCGCTTCACACTCTTCATCGGCTATGGCCAATATTTTCATAGTCTATCCTCATGGCAAAAAGTCACCCTCCCCGCACATCCGCAGGGGAGGACCAGGCTGGTGCCTTCGACCGGCAGTCCAACTTCGTCCGCCTCGATAATCGGCAACATCGATTTCCCGCCGGGCCGCCTGATTGAAGTCCCATTCTTCCCGGCTTCCGAAATCATGCCACAGCCGGTTGGCGCCACTCCTTCATTTGAAATTGCATCACGGCTGGATGATGCCGACTTTTCATTTGTAAATGCGTCACGTCTGAATGATGCCGCTCCTTCATTTGAAATTGCATCACGGCCGACTGACGCCGTTGCATCATTTGCATCCGAATCTCCTTCCTTTTTGGATTTCGGAACGGTATCCGGCGCGATGGCTGTCCGCAGCATGTATGCCAGCACGCCGGGCTGCAGGCCGGTCGTGTAAGAATTCAGAAGGAAAAACAGGGGGTCATCGGACAGGAGCTGCCTGCACAGCAGAAGAAGGGGGTAAATTGTCTCCTCTATCTTCCAGATTTCCCCTTTGGGACCGCGGCCGTAGGAAGGCGGATCCATGATGATGGCGTCGTATTTGTTGCCCCGCCGTATCTCTCTCCGGACAAATTTCGTGCAGTCGTCCACCAGCCATCTGACCGGACGGTCCGATAGGCCTGAGCTTTCGGCATTTTCCGAGGCCCATGCGACCATGCCCTTCGATGCGTCCACGTGCGTGACCGAGGCTCCGGCGGCCAGCGCCGCGCAGGTCGCGCCTCCTGTGTAAGCGAAGAGGTTCAGAACCCGAATAGGCCTTCCGGCTTTTCGGATAAGCCCGCTAAACCAGTCCCAATTGGCAGCCTGCTCCGGGAATAGGCCCGTATGTTTGAAGCTGAAAGGTTTCAGATTAAAAACGAGGTTGCCATAAGAAATTTGCCAGGTCTTCGGCAAGTCAAAGAATTCCCAGCTCCCGCCGCCTTTTGTGCTGCGGTGGTAATGGGCATTCGGACGGTTCCATCCGGGATGCGTTTTGTCCGTTTGCCAGATGACCTGGGGATCCGGCCTGATTAGGGTGTATTTGCCCCATCTTTCAAGTTTTTCGCCATTTGCCGCGTCAAGGACGCCGTAATCCTGCCAGCCATCGGCAATCCACATAGGTGCGCCTCCGTGTGAGATATTTGTATGAGAAGATGCTACTTACTGAAACCGCGTCATCCTGAGCGCAAGACAAGGTCTTTATCGTAAAACATGCGCAAAAAGTAAAGATTCTTCGCTAACGTTCAGAATGACATGGGGTGTTGAGCACTTACTGCATGAGAATACAAGTGCTTGATAACGTAAGGACTAGTGTGCCGTGTCAATCATTTTTGTAATTAAAAATTTCAGCTTGTCGTCAGCTGCAAGGCGGAAGAAGGAGGCGTAGCGGGCTACGCCGACTGATGACAACGCAGCAGATGGCGGCAAGATGGAAATTTTAATGCAAAATATGATTGATACGTCACACTAGTATAATCTAGGGAAATTGAGCCTGTCAACCGAAAAAACAGGGATTCAAATGAACCGGCAGCATTTCAGACCGCCACCCCCGCCGCCAAGAGCCGCTGCCGCACCTGTGCTCCAACCGCTATGGACAAGGCGATTTTCAGCAAATCCGGCAACAAGAACGGAGCTACGCCCGCCGCAAATGCCGCCCCCGCCGTCATCCCCGCCGAATAAGCGAGCCACAGCGTTCCAAGCGCATACAAGACGGCCATGCCCAGGGACATCCCCGCAAATTGACGGAGATACCTTCCCGGGAATCTTTCTATGAAGTATCCGGCAATGGCGGCCAGCAGAATATACCCGACGAGATAGCCACCCGTCGGTCCGAACAGCTTTGCCGGTCCCCCGGTGAAGCCCGAGAAAACCGGGATTCCGGTGAGGCCGATCAGCAGGTACAGCGCCGTTGCAAGCGTCCCCCGCTTCATGCCTAGCACGTAGACGGAGATCATGATGCACAGCGGCGCAAGTGAGAATGGTATGGGACCGATTGGAATCGAGAGCGGCCCGAAGATGCAGGTCAGGGCCGTCATGACAGCGGCCGTTGCCATCGACTTAATTTTCATATATAACTCCTCTTCATATGATGGAACTGAACCATCGTCCTTCTGCGGGCATTTGGTTCGACCCGTGATTCGGCCTGCGGTTCGGTCCGCAATTCGGCTCGTGGTTCGGCTCGCGCTTCGGCCCG
>JAUMWM010000017.1:0-7012 GCA_030529705.1 Lachnospiraceae bacterium | reverse complement strand
TTGGGTCAAAATTTTTTGACCCAGAAGGACCGTCCCCACGGGCCGAAAATTACTCGGCAAGAGAAGACATCCGATTCAAGTATCTGTCCGGTATTGATGCGCCAAGGAGGTCATAAATGTATTCCAGCGAGAACGGCCCGTCAAGCGCATTCGTACGATGAGCCGCGGCGAGCTCGTCCGTGTAGGCAGCCAGGGGGTACAAGACAATGTCCATCCTGTCCTCCTTGGCAAAATGGGTGATGACAGGCATCACGCCCATGGCCATCGGCCGCGCGATGCCGTTTGCATCCCGCGCCACCCTCACCGCCAGCATAGCGCTGACAATCTGGGGGCGATGAACCTGCGCGCTGACGAAATTCCCCATGGAATAGATAACCGGGCAAATCTGCGAATCCTCAGGCCTCGTAATCGTCGTCAGCTTCTGGATGACATGGGGGTGGTTGCCATAAATAATGTCCGCCCCCCACTCCACCATGAGATTCGCCATCTCTACCTGCGTGTCCGTGAGATCCGTCGTTCCCTCCTCGCCCCAATGCGCATGAACCACGACGATGTCGGCGCTGGCTCTTGCCATCTTGATTTGCTCCTTGACCTTGGATCTCTCGTCCATATATACGACGAACCCCTCGTCCGCGTGCACGTCCTGATTCGTCTCCTCCACAAAACTAAGGAAAGCAACCTTAATCCCATTGCACTCCATAATCCGGATTTTCTGATAGTCAGCCTCATTCCGGTAAAGGCCGACCACCGGAATCCCCCTGTTCTGGAAATACTGTTCCGTGGCAAGCGCGCCATCCACTCCCACATCATAAATATGGTTATTCCCGATATTGACCACGTCAAATCCGGCATTATAGAGAGCCTGCCCGGCCTCCTTCGGCGTATTGAAAGCCGGATACCCGGACACATCAGCCAGATCCGAGGCCAGCGGTCCCTCCTGGTTAATGGTCGCGATGTCCGCAGACTTGATGAAGCTCCTCACGTTGTCATAGAGGTAATTAAAATCATAGCCGCTTTCATTTGCCGCCTTCTGATAAATCGCCTCATGAATCAGGTTGTCGCCGCCGCACAGAATCGTAACGCTCATGCCATCCGAGGCGGCGAGGCCATTTGCAAAAAATCCCTGGACGTCCTGCTCGGGAACATTCTCCGGGATGGGCAGCGCCATCGGTCCGACAGTCGGTTCCGGGGTGGCTTCCTTAGCGGCTGCAACCGCCGTCACCGCCTCTCCGCCTGCCGCAGATCCCGTCCCGGTTTCCGTCATGGCCGCTGCGGCTTCCGCCTCCTGCTGAGCGGGCTTCAGATCCGATGCGGGGCTCCGGCCGGCCGCCATGCTTCTCCCTGTCAATATGGTCGTAAAAATCAGGAGGACAAATGCCGCCGCTCCCCCTATCCCCTGAAAATATTTCTGAAAGGCCGTCTGTTTCCGGCGGACCGCCCGCCTCTTCTTCCTTTTCCTGCCGCTTTTATTCCCTGCATCCGGCACGCCAAGCCCCCTCCTCATCCTATCATAATCAAAACACCTTGATTATATAGCAAGAAAACCATTTTCGGAATGCTTATTTGTAGGAATTTGGAATATTCGGCCCGCGGGGACGGACCTTTTGGAACGAATTTTTTCGTCCCAAAAGGTCCGTCCCCGCGGGCCGAACTTTCTGATTTCTGATTTTCTACCGCTCCTCGCGGAAGTAGGAAAGCCCCAGGCTTGCCGGCGGCTGGTCCTCCCTCTTCTTCCGCATGGAGACGAACAGGAGGACGACGATCGTCACTATATATGGAAGCATCTTAAAAAGCTCCTGGGAACTTCTTGTCAGCCCCGGAATATACAGGTAAGTCCAGTAGAGCAGGCCGAAAAGGTAAGCTCCCCAGATCGCGTTGAGCGGCCTCCATGTCGCAAATATAACCAGCGCCACCGCAAGCCATCCCAAAGCCTCTATCGTGCCGTCCGTGGTCCACGTTCCCTTAATGTAATCCATCGTGTAATACAGGCCGCCAAGACCGGTAATGCCGGCCCCGATGCAAGTTGCAAGATACTTGTACCGGGTCACGTTGATGCCCGCCGCATCCGCCGTCGCCGGATTCTCGCCGACCGCGCGGAGGTTCAGGCCCATCCTCGTCCTGTTCAGAAAAACAAACAGGACGATGGCTATCACGATTGCAAGGTAAGCCATAAAGCCGTAGCTAAAGAACACGCTCCCGATATGGCCCATGGAAATATTATGCGTTATGGCCCTCCGGTAGGCATCCGACGTCGTCCGAACGGAAACCTGGCCAACGCCGCCGGCGATCTGGTTCAGGATGCCGCCGAAGAAATTTGCCAGCCCGTTGCCGAAAATGGTGAGCGTAAGGCCGGTTACGTTCTGATTGGCGCGGAGCGTGATCGTCAGGAAGCTATATAGCAGCCCGCCCAGCGCGGACGCAAGAAAGGCCGCCCCGAATGATAAAAGCACCGCAACAAACCCATTCGGGTTCTCCGTGGAACCCTCGTAAGCGTAAGCCGTTGCGAGGCCCGCAATGCCCCCTAAGTACATGATGCCCGGAACGCCCAGGTTCAGATTGCCCGACTTCTGGGTCAGGATCTCGCCCAGCGCACCGAACATGATGACCGTACCGAAGACGATGGCCGACTGGAGGAGCTGTGAAATCTGTACTGCTGTAATCATGCCTTAGCACCTCCCTTCGAATTCTCTTTTTTGCCCCGGACGATCAGGCGGAACCTGATAAAAAACTCGCTTCCCAAGATAAAGAAGAGAATGATGCCGGTGATGACGCTCGACGCATAGTCGTTCAGGTTGAACTGGGACGCAATCTGCGTCGCGCCTTTCTGCAGGGATACCAGAAGCAGCGAGATGACGACCATGATGAACGGGTTGAATTTCGCAAGCCATGCGACGATAATCGCCGTAAAACCCTGTCCTCCCGCCGTGGACGTCGAAATCGTATGGGAGGCCCCCGCAACGGCGATGAAACCGGCTATGCCGCAGATCGCCCCGGAAAGCGCGACCGTCCTGATCATGACCGCCTTCACGTTGATTCCGACATACCTGGCGGTTTTCTCGCTGGAACCGACGACGGCAATCTCGAATCCCTGTTTGGAGGACTTCAGGTACAGGAACATCGCCACCGTCAGAAGCAGGACGATGATGACATTCAGCGTATTTTGCTGGCCGAAAATCGCCGGAAACCAGCCGGCCTTGGTCTTCTGGTTGATAATGCCCACGGAGTTGGAGCCAAATGGGTTCTCCCACAGCGCCACGCAATAACTCGTAAGCTGGATGGCAACGTAGTTCATCATGAGGGTGAAGAGGGTTTCATTTGCATTCCAGAAAGCCTTGAAAAAAGCCGGAATCGCGCCCCACACGGCGCCGCCCAGAAAGCTGCCTGCCGCCATCAAAACCAGAAGGACCGGCAACGGCAGCGAAGAGCCGAGGGACCGCATAAGTCCGGCCGTCACGATGCCGCCGATTAAGACCTGGCCCTCGGCGCCGATATTCCAGAACCGCATCTTGAATGCGGGCGCGAGTCCCAAGGCGATGCAAAGAAGCATCATCGTATCCCGGATGGTGACCCAGAACCTTCTTTTCGTGCCAAATGCTCCCGCAAACAGGGATTTGTAGACATCCACCGGGTTCAGCTTTGTCACGGCAAATATAAAGATGCCGCTCACGACCAGGGACAGGAGGACGGCGATAATGCGCGTGGCATAGACCCGGAACGGCGTAATGTCGGTCCTCTTCGCAATGCGGAGGAACGGTTCCCGGTTTTTATTTAATCTGTCCATGTCAGCCCTCCTTCCTGAACTTCGTCATGAGAAGCCCGACCTCTTCCTTCGTCGTCTTCTCCGCATCCACAATGCCGCTGACCTGCCCGCCGCACAGGACCAGAATCCTGTCCGCAAGCTCAAGCAGCACGTCCAGATCCTCGCCGACATAGATGACCGCGACCCCGGCCATCTTCTGATCGGACATCAGGTCGTAAATCGCATAGGACGTATTGATATCCAGGCCCCGGACCGCATAGGCGGTCATGAGGACCTGCGGATTCAGGGCGATCTCCCGCCCGACCAGGACTTTCTGCACGTTTCCGCCCGAGAGCGCCCTCACCGGAAATTCCGTTCCCGGCGTCACGACTTCCAGGTCGTCAATCACCTTCTCCGCCAGATCATGGGGGCTTTTCCTGTCCGCCCACAAACCGTGGCCTTTCGTATAGCTTCGAAGGAGCATGTTGTCCGTCATGCCCATCTCGCCGACAAGGCCCATGCCGAGACGGTCTTCCGGGACAAATGCCAGCCCCACGCCGAGCCGCTTGATTTCCATGGGGGTTTTGCCGAGCAGTTCCATTTGCACGCCGTCATTTGGCAAATAGGTGACGCTTGACCCCTTCTCCGCATCCATGAGGCCGGCGATGGTCTCCAGCAGCTCTTTCTGGCCGGAACCCGCAACGCCGGCAATACCGAGGATCTCGCCGCCATTTGCAGTAAAAGAGACATTGTCGAGACGCTTGACCCCCATGCTGTCGAGGACCGTCAGGTTTTTGACGACCAGGCGGGGAGCTATCTTCTCGGTCTTCGGGTGAATGATGTCCAGGGCTACCGCCCGCCCGACCATCATCTCAGTGAGCTGGTCCGGATCCGTATCGCGCGTCGCGACATCGCCGATATAGCGGCCCTTGCGGAGAACCGCGACGCGGTCGGACACGTCCATGACTTCATGCAGCTTGTGCGTGATGATGATCATGGATTTGCCGTCTTTTTTCATGTTCCGCATGACGTCAAAGAGGCGGTCCGTCTCCTGGGGGGTCAGGACGGCGGTGGGCTCATCGAGGATCAGGGTATTTGCCCCGCGGTAGAGGACCTTGATGATCTCCACCGTCTGCTTCTCCGACACGGACATATCATAGATCTTCTTGTCAGGATCGATGACGAACCCGTACCGGTCACAGATTTCCCGGATTCTCGTGGAGACGGCTTTGAGATTCAGCTTGCCGTCATTTGTCCCCAGCGTGACATTTTCTGCCGCCGTGAACACGTCGACCAGCTTGAAGTGCTGGTGGACCATGCCGATTCCGCATGCAAATGCATCGTGCGGCGACGCGATCATCACCCGCTCTCCGTTCACGCGGATTTCCCCTTCGTCCGGGAAGTAGATGCCCGAGAGCATGTTCATGAGGGTGGTCTTGCCGCTGCCGTTTTCCCCCAGCAGGGACAGGATTTCGCCCTTGTTAACCGTAAGGTTTACGTGATCATTGGCCAAAACTATTCCGAAACGCTTGGTGACGTTTATCATCTCTACGGCCGGTGTATTACTCAATTGTATAAACCTCGCTTCTATAAGATTTTCCAAACGCAAAAAGGGCTGCCTAAGGGCAGCCCCCATGATTCATCAGTTAAGCTCTGTGATTCCATCGATACGGAGCGAGAAATACGGAGCGCTGCGAAGCTCGGACTCGACAAATGCGCCGTCCACAATGGCCTCGCCATTATCGTTCACGAAGTCGCCGTCCGCATCAAGTCCGTACGCAGATGTGACGACGCCGTTCTCGTCCACCGTATAGGAGCCGTCCTCTGCTGCGGGGCAGGTGAATGTCGCTGTGTCAAATACCTGGATGGACCCATCCTTGATTCCCTTCCATGCAGCCTCGACAGCTTCCGCCGTGCCTTCCGCGCAGGCATCGCCAAGCTCGGAAATCATGACCGCATCCTGGTCAGCGCCGACGGAGTAGTCAACCGGAACCGGCTCGCCCTTGATGACGCAGTCAAGCATATGCTTGTAGAGGACGGACCAGTTGTTCTGGGCGGACGTAAGGGCCGCATCCGGAGCGACGCTCCTCATGTCGATATTGTAGCCTACGCAGAAAACCTTCTTGCCGTTCTTGCTGGCGGCCTGGACGGCTGACGGAGCGCCGGTAGAGTCCGCATGGGCGCTGATGATCGCGCAACCCTTGGACATAAGAGCCTCTGCGGCAGCGCCTTCGGCTGTCGGATCATACCAGGAATTCGTATACTGGACGTCCATGTGGGCTTCCGGAACAATCGAACGGACGCCCAGGAAGAAAGCGGTATAGCCGGATACGACTTCCGCATACGGATATGCGCCGATGTAGCCGACATACGGATCGAGAGAGGAATCTTCCGCCATCATCTCTGCCAGCTTCATGCCAGCAACGATGCCCGATACATAGCGGGATTCAAATGTATGCGGGAAAATGTTCTTGAAATTGCCAAGTCCCGTCGTCGCCGCCATATCGCCCGTGGCCGCTACAAATATAATGTCGGGATACTCGGAAGCAGCTTCCTGCATGTAGCTCTGGTGGCCATAGGAATCGGAGAAGATGATTGTGCATCCTTCCTCAGCGAGGTCTACCGCATTGTCATAGCAGCTCTCGTCTTCCGGGATATCCTTCTTGATGATGAGCTGGGTTGCTGTGTCGATGCCCAGGTCTTCGCAGGCTTTCGTGATGCCTTCGATGTGGGAAGCGTCATAGCCGGAGTTCTCATCTTCAACACAGATGAGGCCGACTTTGATATCTTCCGCCGCGACCGGCTCGCCGGCTTCCACGACGGTCGCTGTCACGTCTTCCATAACGGAGACGTCTGTCGTATCATTTGCAGTCGAGCTTGCAGTATTGCTGCCTCCGCAGGCTGCCATGCTAACTGCCATAACTGCGGTCATAACTACAGCGAAAAGTTTCTTTTTCATTGCGCCTTGATCCTCCTAAAAAAGTTGGTCTTTATGAAACTCCTACATAAGTTGCGAAAGCAGTTCCCGATAAAGGTTTGCAAATGCAAGCCACATTCAATGGTAGGAACTGCGTAAGCAGTTCTTATCATAGTAACACAGGCCAAAAAAGTCAATTCTTACAAGGCCGGGTTGTAACATTTTGGGACATTTGACATATAGAGGGGAGGAATTGCGCAAATGTTGGTCATAATTTACCCCAGCCTTGGATGCCAACCATTTTTCGGCCCGCGGGGACGGTCCTTTTGGGACGAAAAAAATCGTCCCAAAAGGAC
>JAUMWM010000350.1 GCA_030529705.1 Lachnospiraceae bacterium | reverse complement strand
TCCTGCACCTCCGGTTCCTCCAGGACTTCCCTGATCTTTCGGGCTTTCCGTTTACTGTACATTTTCATGGAATAACAGTGCAGAAGCGCGATGATTTCTTCAGAAATTTCTTCGCTGTCCAGCTTTTGCGATCCGGTCTCGCTCATTACAACAATATCGCAATGATACTTTTGAAAAAGGTAATAGAATAAGTCAAAACCTACTCTGGAAAGGCGGTCTTTATAGGCGACCACGACTTTCTCCACTTTTCCGGAGATTATCTCATCAAGAAGCAGAAAGAAGTTTTTCCTTTTTTCAAAGCTTATGCCGCTCGCTATGTCTGAATAAACTTCTGATATGCTGTAGCCATTGGAAAAACAGAACTGTTTTAACATAGCTATCTGGTTCTCAAGATCCGCTTTTTGCTTCACTGTCGATACTCTGGCATAAATACAGGTCTTTCTCTTAACATCCTTATTGAAAAGAGAATATACATCTTCCGTACTGTATTCGTAATGACCATTTGGCATCTTTTCTGCACGTATCCTGCCATCCCTGACGTATTTGCTCAGTGTCTGCCGCGAGACGCGTAATAATTGCAGTACTTCTTTGGCTTTCATGAAAATAACCTCCTTCGCCAAGGCTTGCTTTTTGTCTAAACCGACATGCTGTGCCGTATTCAGGCTAACCGCAATCGTCTCCTTAGCGAGATGATTATAACATATCGACATAATATATTAAATATTTTTAACAAAACAATACATCATTAACGTATTTATTTACCATATTTCCGACTGTTAAAGCGCTCCCTTTGGACAATTCTTCACGCACTCCATGCAAAGAATGCACTCAGTACCGTTTGCCCGCTTCCTTGAATTGTCCTTCATGTCCACGTCCATCGGGCACACGTGCCTGCATTTCCCGCATGAGATACACTTGCCTTTATCGCATTTCACCCGTACAAGGGCAAAATAACTCATGGGTTTCAGAAACACAGTGACGGGGCATACGTATTTGCAAAATGCACGGTTGTCCTTGAGCGAATGTGCTAGGATGATTCCAACGGCGTAATATATCGCATTTCCAATAATAAAAGCCCAGAACATGATTCTTTCGATGTTCTGGACGTGTGCCAAAAACAGGGCAGAGACAAATACTAACGACAGGATGAATGTGATGTACCGAATCCATCCCAGTTTTTTCCGGGGCTGCGCCGGCACCTTATAGGGGAGAAAATCCAGCACCATTGCCGTCCAGCAGGCATAACCGCACCAACCGCGTCCGAAGATCAGCGGTCCAAAAATCTTGGCCACCGCATAGTGAATCGTTGCCGCCTCAAAAACACCTGTGAACAGGTAATACCAAAAGCCCTCTATCTGCATATTCTCCCCACAGATCAGACCAAGATAGATAAGCATATACAATCCAATCAGCAACTGGACAATGCGCCTGGCGTATTTGTTCTTACGGATAAACAAGAAAATCCCCAGCGCAACGGAACATCCGATGTAACTGAAGTTGAATAGGTAAAAGATATTGCTCTTCGTCAACCACAGTGTAACGGCAATGGCCTCAAAGACTGCAAGCATCATGATGGGCATAATGTATTTTTTCACTGACCAATCCCTCCCAATCGAAAGACAGCCTATGGACTAAGCCATTTCATGACGAAAATCTCTCACTATAATGCTAAATACATGTAAACCAATTCCTGGTATCCGCTCACTCGAGAATGAAACCCCTTGGGATTTCGCCCAAACTCTACAAATCCGAGATTCCGGTACATCTTAAGCGCCCTCTCGTTTTCAGCCACAACATTCAATTCCAGCTGCACATATCCGGCTTCTCTGGCGCATTCTATGCATGCCTTAGTAAGGGCTTTCCCTAGTCCAAGCCCCCAGTATTCTTCCAAAACGCTAATCCCAAACTCGGCGCGGTGTCTGACCTTATGCTTCGTCCCGACTGCTTCGATTCCTGCTGTTCCAACGACCCTGCCATCCACAACGGCAACGATTTCTATTCCGTTTGGACTATTCGTCTTTTCCTCCAGAAACCGAGCCTCCTGCTCCGGATTTAAGCTATTTTCATCCGGATAGGACAGCAGAAAGTCAGTTTCAGCATGCGTCAGATTGAAAATCTCGTAAACTGCACCTCCGTCCGATGCATCACCGTTCCGAAGCCATGCCTCTTTTCCGTTTTTGAGTATGATTTTCTGGTTGTATTTCAAGTTATAATACCGTCCTTTTCATTTCCTCTTTTTAGGATTGGGGCAATAATTAATGAACTGTAGGGTTGAAACTCTTATATGAATTGTAACATACATTATTGAACGCCG
>JAUMWM010000349.1 GCA_030529705.1 Lachnospiraceae bacterium | reverse complement strand
CGGGCTGAAGCCCGACCCAGGAGGCCCGGAGCTGCGAGCTGAAGCCCGACCCAGGAGGCCCGGAGCCGCAGGTCGATGTTACGCCAACTCCAGCGTAAACACGAACTCCGTCCCAACGCCCGCCGTACTCACCACGCTGATCGTCTGCCCATGAGCCGTTATGATGTCCTTCACGATGGAAAGGCCAAGGCCGGTCCCCTTCCTGTCGCGCCCGCGCGAGGCATCCTCCTTGTAAAAGCGGTCCCAAATCTTCGGCAGGGAATCCTGTGAAATTCCGCAGCCTTCATCCCGAATGGAGACGTGGCATTTGTTGTGGCGGATCGTCGTCTCGACTTTGATCTGCGAGTTCCGCTCGCTGAATTTGACTGCATTGTCGAGCAGGTTATAGATGACCTGCTCGATTTTTTCTTTATCCGCATGGACGAGGAGCGAAGTGCCCGTCTGGACAAGGCTGATTGTAATCTTCTTCTTCCGGCAGCTCCCCTCGAAAACGGAGAGGGTGCTCTTTAGCATCTCGTTCACGTCAAAATCCGAATAATTCAGGGAGGCTTTGCCGGCGTTCAGCGTATTCAGCTCCAGCACGGACCTGGTGAGCTTGTCGAGCCGGTCGGTCTCCTGGGCAATGATGCCGAGGTATTTGTCATGAAGCTCCGGCGGGATCGTGCCATCGACCATGGCCTCCGTGAATCCCTTGATGGAGGTTAAGGGGGAACGGAAGTCGTGGCTGATATTTGAAATAAAATTCTTCTGGTAGTCGTTATTCTTGCGGAGCTCGCCGGCCATCAGGTTCAGGGTATCGGCCAGGTATCCCATCTCATCGTGCGAGGCGACGTCAATCCGGTGGGTGAGATTTCCGCGGGCAAATTCCCCCGCCCCGTAGCTAATCGCGGCCAGCGGCCTGTAAATGTAGTACCAGAACGCCCCGAGGATGACGAAAGACAGGAGAAAATTAATGCCGCAAATGATTTCCATCGGCCGGACGAACTCTCCCACGTGTTTTTGCAGGTCATCCATGGGCAGGGATATGGAAATGTAGCCGCATATTTTCACGGTTCGGGTCACCGGGCAAATGACGCTAAGCATCTCCTTTTTATATTGGTTGTAAAATCGGCTGACTTCATAGAATTTTGGTCCGAACCGCACATAGTCGAAGTTTTTGATGACGTGCGGATTCTTGATGTTCAGAGGCGTTTCCGTGTTTATGAGTTCCGTCCCATCCGTGTCGATTAGCCGGATAGAGGCGCCATTTGCAGAAGACACTAGTTTCAGGGAATTGTAGAGCTCGCTAAGGACGGCTTCGTTCTGGAAATAACGGCCGCTCTGGCTGTCCGCTATATGGGTGGCCTCGGCATAGAGCTCCCTGGCTTTGTGGAGGGTGAGTTCGTCCGTGACGAGCTGCTTGCCGAGGGTCGTGACGACGAGGAGGGACAGCACGGCGAGGATGGAATATATTATAAGGAATTTTGCAAGAAGATTTACCCGCATTACCGCTGCCTCACCTCGAACTTATATCCGATGCCCCACACCGTGCGAATGGCCCAGTTGCTCTGATCCTTGATTTTTTCGCGGATGCGCTTGATATGTACGTCCACGGTCCTGGTGTCGCCCACGTACTCATAGCCCCAGATGTGGTCCAGGAGCTGCTCCCTCGTGAACACCTGGTTCGGCTGGGAAGCCAGGAAATACAGGAGCTCGATTTCCTTGGGCGGCATCACCAGTTCCTTCCCATTGTAGAGGACGGAATAATTGGTGATGTTCACGACGAGGTTCTTATACTCCGCGACTTTTGCGCCGTTCTTCGCCGGGATGGGAGTTTTCGGAGCCGGGCGGTAGCGGCGCAGGACGGCCTTGACCCTGGCGACCATCTCTTTTGAGTCAAATGGCTTGATGATATAGTCGTCCGCTCCCAGCTCCAGGCCGAGTACTTTGTCAAATGTCTCGCCTTTCGCAGACAGCATGATGATGGGCGTGTCCCGCTTCGCCCTTATTTCCCGGCAAATCTGGTAGCCGTCCTTGCCGGGCAGCATGAGGTCGAGGAGGATGAGATCCGGATCGAAGGACTCGAAGAGTTCCAGCGCTTCCTCGCCGTCCTCTGCGATTTCCGTCTCGAACATTTCCTTTTCCAGATATAACGAGATTAGTTCCGCAATGTTGCTGTCATCATCAACGATGAGAATTTTCTGTTTGGATGCCATAAGGGCCTCCTTTCTAATTGTTTTCGGATTTCGGTTTCCGCTTGCGGTCGGCTTTGGCTTGCGGTCGGCTTGCGGTCGATTTTCGGCCAGCTTCGGCCTGCGGTCGGCTTGCGGTCGGCTTC
>JAUMWM010000348.1 GCA_030529705.1 Lachnospiraceae bacterium | reverse complement strand
GTCCCCGCGGGCCGAAAATTTTCGACCCAAAAGGACCGTCCCCGCGGGCCGAAACTCTTTAAAGGGGTTAAAACTACAGATATGATAATAGATACACATGCGCACTATGATGACGAGGCATTTGACGAGGACCGCGAACAGCTGCTTGCGTCCTTAGGGGATCATAACATTGGGCTGGTATTGGATGTCGGCTCAACAAAGGAGAGTTTGCCAAAGATTCGGGAACTTATTAGCAAATACGACCTCCTCTACGGAGCCATCGGGCTGCACCCGGATGAAATCGGCGACTTAACGCCGGAGCTTTTGCAGCAAATGCGGCAAGACATGGAGAACCCGAAAGTCGTGGCGGTCGGCGAAATCGGGCTGGATTATTACTGGAACAAGGAAGCGAAGGAACTGCAGAAGGAGGCTTTCCGGCAGCAGATTCGCCTGGCGCAGGAATTTGGAAAGCCGGTCGTAATACACTCCCGGGAGGCAGCGGCGGATACGCTCGAAATCGTGCAGGAGATGTACGGGAAGGGTTCGCCATGGGAGACGCTTTATGGAGCTGCTACATCCGCTCCCAAAAGCAGCGGCCAGGCCAACAGCGCAGACCGGAAAACGGTCAGGAAGGGCGTCATGCACTGCTACTCCTACTCGGTGGAGCATGCCCGCATCTACACGCGCGAGCTCGGCTTTTATCTTGGCATCGGAGGGGTCGTGACTTTCAAGAATGCGAAAAAGCTGCGGGAGGTCGTGGCGGACACGCCGTTTGAATACCTGCTTCTGGAGACGGACTGCCCCTACTTGGCGCCGGTTCCGTACCGCGGCAAACGAAATAATTCGCTCTATTTGCCGTATGTCGTGCAGGCGATTGCCGAGATCAAGGGAGTTGCACCCGAAGAGGTGGAGAGGGTGACGGAAGAGAACGCACGGAGGCTATTCGGGTTTTAGGAAACCAGTTTTATGATAAAACATGTTTTAGTAAAAGATGTTTGACTAAAATGCGTTTTTATTGAAGAGGTGTAGCTTTTTTATCAGGATATTCTGTATGGGTAAGAAAGAAAGCGGATTTGGAGAAGGTGAAGTTGCAGTCATTGGAGGATTTGTATCGATGAATTATAGGGTTTTGGAAAACTTGAAATGGAAGAATCCTCGAAAACGGCAGAGTCTTTCAAACAAGCGGTGAAGAAAACATATGGAGTAGCTATTACTTCTCCAAAAGATAGAACGCATCAAGCCAGCTATTTGGCGACCCTTCATCTTGCAGCCAGAAATTTTTCAGCGAATGGTAAAAGTGCACCAATTGGTCAGCCATCGTTCCATGGCTATTCTTTTCTATCGGGGATAGTCCGGCATGCCGAAAGGCAAACTGATTCTCAAAAGTTTCATCTATGATTCCAGTGCAAAATGCATCTTTTCCTGTGCAAGGATTTTTGTTCCAGCTTGTGACACAACATCTGGGGGCGATGTGGTGCATCGTTCCCAGATGTTGTGGTGCAAGATGGGGCAAAAAGACTGCACAGGGAAAAATGCCCATTTTGCACTGGAATCATCTATAAGGGTCGTTTTACCAACTCGTCGACGTCCATATACTGCGACAAATTCTGCACGATTTAGCTGAAAGCGCCTTAACAGTTCTTCCTGTTCTTTTTCCCGTCCAATCATCACAACCTCCGAACATATTTTACCAGAATCGACAAAAAAATTAAATTTTGGTAAAATATGAGAGAAAAATATCATTTGAAGGAACTCTTGTCAAGAAAAACTTACTCATCGAGAGGGGGTGGTGTAAGTCATTTTTGATAATGTCTCATTAAACCACAGATGAAAATGTCCCGAAAATGTGGTATTGTAACCTCCCTGAGAGGAGGTGGATATTATCAGGAGGATTGACTTAAACATGAATGAACAGCATAAGTACGAAGTGATCAAGAAACTGACAGAAAGCAATGGTAATAAGAACGCGGCGGCATTGAAGCTGGGCATAACCCGCAGGCAGGTGAACCGTCTGGTCAAAGCATACAAAGAAAAAGGGAAGGAAGCATTCGTGCATGGCAACCGGGGGAGAAAGCCTTCCAGGACAACAGCAGATGAAGTCAGACAGGATGTTATCGATCTTTACCGCACGAAATACTTTGGTGCGAACTTTACCCACTATACGGAGCTGCTGGAGGAACACGAGGGCATCAAGCTTTCCGTCTCCTGCGTAACATCCATCCTTGAAGCCGGGAACATACTGTCACCGCGCGTGACTAAGGCGAAGAAAAAGCGTGTGAAGAAGCAGCTGGAAAAAGAAAAGGAAGCCGCCAGGACTCAGAAGGAGGCCGAGAAGATCCAGGAAAACATT
>JAUMWM010000101.1 GCA_030529705.1 Lachnospiraceae bacterium | reverse complement strand
CATCGTTCCCAGATGTTGTGGTGCAAGATGGGGCAAAAAGACTGCACAGGGAAAATGCCCATTTTGCACTGGAATCATTAATCCTTCAGACATGTAACCGGAACAACATACACTCCATCCTGACGTTTATAGGCAAATGAAGCCACTCCGCATAAAACCATCATAAAGGTTGGATCACGCATTTTTTCGGTATGCATTGGCCAAGTATTCTATCTGTCGTTCGAGTATTTGGACCATATTTATCCGTCTTTTTGGCTTAATTTTTTGACCCAAAAGGACCGTCCCCATGGACCAAAAAAACTTGGCCCAAAAGGACCGTCCCCGCGGGCCGAAAACAGTTGGAACTCCTTAGTATGCCTGCGCTGCGCTGTAATAATGGTAGAGGGCGACCATCGCGTTCCGCATTTCCGCATCGTTTGAATATTTGTCAGAATGCAGGACGATGTTGGCGTAGGAAAGCGGCGAAAGGTCAAGGGCGGCCTCGCCCGATGCCTGGATTCGAATGGAGTAGGTCTTCCCAAGGTTAGGGGCCGTGATATCCGGCAGGGCAATCTTGAAGCGACCGTCGGCGCAGGCAGTCGCACTTGTTGCCGAAGATTCTCCATCAGTGTAAGCCATCAGATTTGCCATGAGGCCGCCGGCAGCGTAGGCCATCGCACTTGCTGCTGTAGGTTCGCCATCGGCGTAAGCCATCAGATTTGCCATCGGTTCGCCATCCATGTAGTATGTCACTTCCCCCTCATACCCGTCCGCAACAGTCAGCATCAGAATCATGGTGGTCGAAGAGTCAAGATCCAGGCACGCGTTGGCGGATTTTACTGCACTGCCATCGGAATAGAATTTTGTGGCAAATGCGCTGACCGCCTCGGTTACATTTGCAATCTCCTCATCGCTGTAGCTCTCAGTATGGCCGGGCATGATGGCGTGGTCTTCGCCGAGAACCCAGCCTCGGACATTTGCCAGCATGGGCTGGACGAAATGGCCGTAATCCGCCAGGGCATAGATCAGATTTGCCGTGGCGTCGTTATAATCCTCTTTCTCTTCCTCGAAATCCTGCACGTACTCGGCAACGGAATACGTATTTGTCACAGTCCAGCCCGGACCGTAGTGGAAGGTTGCGGTAATCGTGTCGGCCATTTGCACGGAAGAGACATAGCGGGTAAAGCCGAAATAGTCCCCTTTGCGGCTTCTGGCATTTGCATCATATCCGTCCGTGGTCACAGCGCCGTTCCTGCCGCTGACGGAAAACGCCATGTAGCTGTCCTCGTAGTCCACGCCCTCGATTTCGGGGAGGTCCATGAAGAAGTTCACGCCGATCATCCCATTCAGAGTCAGCGAGTGCGACACGAATGTCGGCAGTGCGGAGACGGCCGCAAGGGGCGTCTTTAGATAATAGAAGCCAAAGATGCCGCTCGGATGATATTCATTTCCATTCAGCATGATTTTGGTATGCCCGTTCACGACGTAGCCGAACTCGGGATCCAGGTTAATGATTACGAAATATTCCTCGCCGTCCTCGATCGTCCCATAAAACGGAGTATCCGACTCCTCATCCGCACACCACCATACGTCCGTCTCGTCTATCTTGATTTTTCCGGCAACATCCTCGCCGGCGACGACATGGGGACCGTTGTCCTGGAGTATCTCGCCGTCATCGACCGCCTCCCCTTCATAGGGAGTCACTTCCGTTCCGGCAACCGGAGGATCGACAGTCAGAGTAATCGTATCGATGAACTCGCTCCAGGTAATGTAGAAGGTCATATTTTCAGTGAGTTCTATTTCTTCAGCAAATAGGCCCTCAAGATTATATTCGCTGTAGCTCGAATAGGATTGCTTGAAGCTTAAAAGGACATCGCCTGACCACGCAAGGTCCATATCGTATGTCTCGAGCGCTCCTTTGATAAACGTCAGGAGGTATTCGCCGTTTTGCGAGTCATTAATCTGCAGAGAGATGGTCCTCCCATCCGCCTCTACCGCCGCATCGCAGAGCGGGTCGAGCTCGTTCAAAATGCCGGCCAGGTCGGCGGCAAAATTCGGGTAATCCTCGCTCGGATTCCCGGTATCAATGTGAATCGGCATCTTCTCTTCGCTCTCGCGGAACCGAAGGATGACTGTAGTGTCGCGGTCAAATGTCAATCTGATTTTATTCTCCTTATAGACGGTTCCATTTATTTCCGTTTCGACATATTTAAAGCCTGAAAATCCTTTATAGGCTTCGATGGTGCCCGTAAATTCCACTAAACAGTCCGTATCGGGTTCACAGATATTTTCTCTGTCTCCGCTGTCACCGTCATAGTAAAGGTGACCTTTGGTGTCATAATCATATTCTTCTTCTATCAGATTACCATCTGCATCGTAGACTTCTGCGATCATGTCAAGCATATGGAAAATATACGGGCCGCCATTTGCCAGGCCGACAAGCCGATCCTCCTCGTCATAAAATTCAACGACGTAGTTGAACAGTCGGTTCGTGTTCTCCTCAGCTATGGCGTCAAATGAGTAGAGCCTCGTGGACGGATTGTCCAGCATGATTTCGTATACGTCCTCCCCTTCCCCGTCCAGATCTGAGAATCTAAGTTTCAGGACGGCATAGGCATGGGGGACGGCCGTATTGTTCCAGCGTATGCGGGCGCAGAAAAACAAAATTTCCGAGGCGACCTGCACAACTTCCGGCTCGCCCTCTATCTCATTAGCGGAGACAGTCTGTTCATCCGTTTCGCTTGGGGTGGCAAATGCCGTCTCCTCCGGCAATTCTTCCGCCTGTTCATAAGTCTTGCTTGGGGTGGCAAATGGCGGCTCCTCCGGCAATTCTTCCGCCTGCACGGGGATTCCTGACAGGCACAGCGCCAGCAAAACCAAAAGGCCAAATGCCCACAAATGTTTCCTGCCCCGCATTTTTATCTGTTTCATGATTTTCATTAATACCTTCCCTCCTTCTAATGGCCTTTTTAAGGATGCAGACACGAACAAGTTACAAATCAAATCTATTATTATGATATATCAGAAAGCAGTCCATGACTAGTCTGCTATTTCTTTTTTCGAGAATTGCCAACGTTACTGTTCACACTTCCGCACAAAATCGCCTGTTTTTGCGGCAATTGGGGTGTCATCCTGAGCGTAAGCGAAGGATCTTTTACATAAAGCCGCTGCAGATGGTAAAAGATCCTTCGCTTACGCTCAGGATGACAAGGGCAGTACATGAGGTGTGAACAGTAACTTGCCAACCGAAAGAGTGCCGGGATGCCGGGGACTGGGGAACGGCGCAGGATGAAGAGGGCAGTGGCGCAGTGTATTCAGCGCCTCTGAGCTCCCTTCACATGAAAAATGCGCAGCAGGGAAAGGGTCCCGAACCATGTTTCTTTCCAAAAATGTTTCGGAAAGAATATGGTCAGCATCCTTGCTCTGTTGCGCACCAGGGCCGGTGTTGAATTATGTTCGCTCCGGTTAAAATCGGAGCTTTGCTACAGGAAAGATTGTAGGCGAGAAATACTCCACCTGAGCTACTTAGAATATCTAATAAGCTTCGGCGGGTATTTTCTTAGCTTTGTCGTATATCCGATGAAACTCCGAAGATGATGGATCCGGATCCTTTGCTTTTTCCGAAGGGACTGCCGGAGATCTTTAGTGACGGACGGTTTGCCTTGGAGGAGAAAGAAGCCCCGCGGGCGATCAGGGACATGATTATTGACAGCTGGAAACTTGAAGACCGGCACCATATCCTGCTTGTCGGAGAAGGCGGTATCGGGAAGACCGTCGCCATGCTGACGCTGCCGGTGGAGGACTGGTTCAAAAAGCTTGGAATTCCCGTGATCTATGTCCCTCTCCAGAGACTGGATACATATGAGGGGGATCTGAATCGTTATATAAAGGAAAAGATCGGATCTGACAATTATGAGCGTTGTATAGACTTAGCAAACCGCTCGTCTAAAGAACATCCCAACCTGCTCCTTCTTGGCGATCAGGCAGTCATACACATTCAGGCCCAACTTCAATGGGTAAGTCTTTTGTCGTGCAGAGCAGGTATTGGATGGATCATCCAGCATTTTTACTGGTCTGCTCCGAAAAATCAGGAGCGATATCGGGAAATTCAAGAGCAGGAAGATATCAACCTCCATGATGAACTGCATTTCTGAAGCGGGAAAATTCTGAAAAGGCTTAGGTTTCAGTCTTTGGATATGTTTCCGCAAACAGACAAAACGGCAAAAATACGTAGATATATTCTTTTCCCTGATTGGACGAACGAGCGGGTTCAGACTTTTTACGCCCGGGACATTTTTCACTGGCTAACTGCACAAAAAGAATTGATATATATATATATATATTATACTTATACATATGAGTATTGCTTTAAGCGCAGCCGGGTTTGTTGCGAAGGGGAAGCAAGAACATCTGTAGAATAATGGCTAAAGGAGAATCTGTCTATGAACATGAAAAAACCTGAAATGAAGATAATGCGTTTTGTGAACGAAGATGTGATCGCAACGAGCGGAGCGACACCTGCGCCATTTACACTCATGGGCTTTTTTGATGGACAGTCAAACAACTTAAGAACGGTTGTTGATGGAATCGAGTGCGAGGGGGAAGATGCGTTGAATACTGCATTTAAAAACAAATTTGGTGGAGGCGATTACAATATGATTATGCTAGAGTTTCTTGGTCCTTCCGGGTCCTCAGGCTATGGCTTTAATCTCTCTGATTTTCAAAAAGGTTCTTACGTGGATAATATACCAGATGAATTCCTCATAGGATTAAATGGGGATTATTCACATAAACAAAGCTCCGGAAGTACTATTACGTTCACCCCGATAAAGACTCAATAATCAAAACCTATTCTGCCGGATGCGCTCTGCGCATCCGGCCTTCTTGTGTCATTGGGGACGTTTTAATGTATGCCCTGGTAGACGCTCCGCTTACTGCTTCACTCCAACCGAAGCGGGGTCAGATTAGGATTCTCATCCTGCCTTGCCTCCCGCATCGCCATTCCTCAAAGAATCCCGCAGACCGCACTCCCTCAATTGTTTCCCTCTCCGAGGAAATAAAAATCTCCATGCAGGCCGACGAAATCGGCGGCAAGCTTTACGATATATTCTACAGGTAATACAAAAATCCGGAAAATGAACACTCACCAAAAATCCTGAACGTCATCTGCGTCCGTCTCATATTCTGCCTTTACGCCGAGGACTCCGGCCTTTTCGGAAGCCACGCGATGAGCCATGATTACCTGGCGTCCTACAAGACCGGGCACATGCGCAAGACCCTCATCAACCTCTTCAAGGTTCTCGACCTCCGCTTCCTCGATGCGCTTCGCGCTGAGCTCATCGAGATTGAGGAGCTGCTCGTGGTACGAGCCCACAAGGCCCGCCTTGAACAGTTCCAGGAGAAGCTGGCTTCCCTGACATTCCTGGAAAACTGCACTTCGTCTTTGATACGGGCAACGGTGGCTTAATTGCGAGGGATTGTTTTTGGCAAAAACTGCTCGTTCGAGCCTTCATGTGAAGTTCAAGTTTCTTTACACGCAGCCGACGCGTACAGCGAGAGTGGTCGACTTGGAACGGCAGTATTCCATGATCCATCCGACAACACTCGGTCTGCTGGATGCACTGGAGAAGGTTTCTTTCTGCAAATGCAAACTTCTCCTCTCCCGAAGCGGATTTCTGCGCATGTTCAGCGTGAAAAATGCGCCTGACAGACGGATTGGCTTTTTTACTGCCGGGACCGTCCGTTATTACTATGCGGGTTCCCGCATTTAGCACTGCACTCAAGACGCAATCAGCAATCCCTCGCGCAGCAGCTGGTTCAGAAAATCAACGAGCGCTTCTCCTATCTCTTTATCCGAAGATTCCGGATACTTTTCCTTAAGGTACTTATGCACCTTCTCCGGCGTAGTATCTTCCTTCAGCTGCTCCAGGATATCCTGCGCCACGTCATTAATTTTCAAAATTCCGTGAAACTCGGAGGCATTGTCACCTGTCGGGACCGCAGCGATCTCACCGCCCATATCCATCATTGTAAATTCATATTTCAGTTTCATATATCCTCACCATCTCCGGCTTATAAGGTGTCATAAGCCTTATCTCTATTTTCATTTTTGGCACTTCTATTACATTTTCAGATACTCACCATCCGTCCGGACCTCACGGCATCCTCTTCTCTTCTCTCACCAGATGCCGTACATATCCGATTCCGAAGCAAATAGCCAGGCATACCGGGTAAACAATGATGCCGCCGAACACCTGCATGAGCACATAAAAAGTAGGAGCTACGAAGCCGGCCCATAACAGCAACAGATTCCCCACCGGCTGACTCAGCACATAAATTCTCCAGGAATAGCTTCTGCCGTGAATGACAAAGAAATTCTTCTCCACATCTTTCATCTTCAGGAAGAGGCAGCATGCAGAAAATGCCATGATACCGTATCCGATCATATGACCCGTATATACAAGGAGTCCTATCCTCGACAGGAGCATAATTTCCCCGATTGATGCAAAGATCCCGACAAGAAATGCCAGACAGTAATTCCATGACGGACGTGTAAGCAGTGCATCTCTTTTCTCGTACAGAAGTCTTCCGAGCAGCATATACGGGATGGCACGCGTTATCGCATTTCCCGGTATACTTGTGTACCCATGAAAATCAAAATGAATGATCCCGGCGAACTCTCCGAACAGTACCGCAAACAAAGCAGTCGCTGCCAGAACCTTTTTATAGTGTTTCATAAGGCCGTACTTATTCATGAAAAAGAGAATAATTCTGGCGTAAAGCAGAGACTGTATGAACCAGATCGTTTCCCCGATTGGGAAAGGCCAGGTACACAGGACGATGATATTAAAAAGTGTTCTCTTTCTGAAGATCTGAGAGGCTGCTTCACCGAACATGCCTGTCGCTCCCAGAAGAACGCCGTTCATGATAACAAGAATCACAAAAATAAGGGCAAATTGCCGGGCGGACCTCTTCATCAGCCTTTTATAAATATCCGGATCATCCTTCTCTTTTGCCGAGAGCAGGAAGCCGCAGAGGATATAGAAGGCAATCGGAGCGAAGAGGCTGAGCCGGGAGACAAAGGCCCCATACGGTCCCGGGAATCCGAAGGATGCAAAGCATACAAACGGCATCAGCCAGAACTTGAGGATGTTTATTCCACGGTAGGTACCGCTTGCTGCATCTTGAGACGATGCCTTTTCGCTCTCGTCTGATGCAGCTTCGGTGGATGCAGCTTCATCAGATATAGCCGTAGGCGGTACATCTCCGGAAAGGGCCGGTTCAACCATTACAGACTCGTCTGGTTGCACTTCAGCAGCTTCAGTTTCCGGCAATGAATCTGCCGGGAGATTTTTGTCTATGGGTTCCATGGTTACGTCACCTCCAACATTTTGATTGTATCGATAAGTGCCCGATTACGCAGATGTCACTCCTGATAAGTCAGCAGGTCGGCACATATATAGAATTTCAGCAGTTATCATTTTACAGCAAGGCTAATGTGTTCACAATCCATATTTTGTATTATTTAATTGAGCATATAATGTAAAAAATGATATAATTCTATCGTAAGCATTTGTTATTGAAAAAGCCGAAGTGTACCGACCTCTTGACGCAGTCCTTTTTCGAAGGCCGGGTGTGAAAGGCAGGGGAGCTTATGTCCTTCATCGCATTCTGAAAATCATGCCGGATGGGCGATACTGGATCGTAGGTGACAACTGCGTAACCGGGGAACTCGTAGAGCGCAGGAATATACTGGGCGTACTGACCGGTGTTTCGCGGGACGGGAAGCTGCTTAAAAATACAGATTTGAGGTATAAAGCTTACGTGAGGTTGTGGTGCGCGCCGTATCACCTGCGCTTCTTCATTTTGAAAATGAAACACCTTACAAAGAGGATCCTTCGGCGCGTTTCGAAACTGATTCGCTGAGACAGTCGCAGACGTGCACAGTGGAAGGTGCTTACGCGCCGCGCATGTCGCGTCAAGCACGATGAAGCGTTCTTGAATTATCACGTAATAATGCAATATGGAGTAATAACGTAATATGCAATTTATGATCACTCTGGCAGGCAGATGCATCGAGATAAACAGTCTCTACGATGAAGTCTACTATTTATGCAGTGAGTATCTGACAAATGACGGTTCACCGGACTTTACTGTCACGGTCTCACCGGAAGACATAGAATTCGAACGCATGAAATCAATCCGGGAGGATATGAGTAAATATATGCATCCGGTCCTCTATCCTGACTCCTATCTGGAAACACTGGCAGTTTACCGCAAGATCGCCGTAGGTATGCTGGCATATGATACATTCCTGATGCACGGCTCAGTGGTCGCTGCATGCGGAGATGCCTACCTGTTCACGGCTCCTTCCGGCACCGGTAAGACAACTCACATAAAGCTTTGGCTCGAGAACATACCGGATTCGTACGTTGTGAACGGTGATAAACCGCTCATTCGCGTCAGGGAAGGGTACTGCGAAGCCTGCGGTACGCCCTGGTCGGGGAAGGAACGCATGAACACCAATGTGATGGTGCCTCTTCGCGCGATTTGTCTTCTGGAGCGCGGAAAGGAGAACTCTATTGAAGAGATTTCGTTTCTCGAGGCTTATACAAAATTATTTCAGCAGACATACCTGCCGACCGAACCCGATTACGTAAGAAAGACAATGGAGCTCATTCGGAAGCTGAGCGAAAGTGTCCGTTTTTATCGGCTCGCCTGTAATATGGAGCCGGAGGCCGCGCTGCTTGCGGCAAGTGCGATGAGGTGTACAACATAAAAATCAACATTTCATTTCAGTTTTGACAAAAGTTATGGCTTAATAATAGATCCCAGCACACAGAAATGACCGCCCGGAAACGCGGTCATTTCTATTTCTCTAATTTATTTTGACATCATCTCTTCAAACATCAAGCACTTAT
>JAUMWM010000347.1 GCA_030529705.1 Lachnospiraceae bacterium | reverse complement strand
CTGGCTCGCCAACATCGTTGATCCGACCCGTTTCCCGAATCAGAAAGCAGTCGCTCCTATAGAAGCAAACGCTTTTCACCACCAATTAAATAATGAATTCTCAGTGAATACAATAACAATGATTATGGGTGTTTTGTCACCACTTCCTTATGAATCAAACGGACACCATATCCGCATGTTCTTCGGTATGTATTTCACTATAGGACTAACGGCATAATGCAGCGTATACACTTCCTGCGATTCAGGAGCCCTTCTGCTTGTCAAAATCCTTTGTTTATCGCCAAATCGTTTGCCAAAGCCAAGCCTTTTCTTCTCAATCAAACCGATGCCTTTGTCGCCGTCAAGCTCCGCAAGCAGATTGATTGCCGTCTGCCTGCAGCATCCCATATAGTCCCTAACTTCCTGAACCGTGAAGATGATATAGACCCTCCCCTGTTCATCAAACCATTTGTTCTTAATCGAAAGTGACATGCGGTCAAGCATCAGCCCATAAAGAACCTTCGCTTCACAGGACAAAAGCTTAAATGTCTTGTCCGTAAACAGAATCTTCGGTATCCTGTAAAAACTGTATGTGTCTGCCTGCATACCATAAAAATAATCAAACTGTCCGATCTGTCCCATAGCATTCTCCTTCACCCGTTCTGTTCGCTCCTCCAGCGGTCAAGCAGGCTGTAGACAATCTCCTCGATCTGCCCTGCGCTGTAATCTGACGGGAAATACTCATTGATTCTTTTGCTTTTAAGGGTTATTTTCCGATTCGGCTTCCGGTTTTCCCCCATCATAATGATCCTCAGTTTCTCCGGCGTAAGCTTCTTCTCCTCATATTCCCTGCGAATATTCTCTGCCATCTTTCCGGTCGGAACCTTTCCAGTCGCCATAGCTACATCAAGTACCCAGCTCTGAGCCTGTTCGTCCAGAAAACTGATCTCATGACCCGCCTGGATCGACATTCTCCCTGAATCCACGAAGTTCAGAAGCTCTCTGTCAAGATATGAAAGCCTGATAAACCTCTGTACCTGACGGGTGCTGTAACTCGCCTGTTCAGCAATCATTCTCGCCGTGTTCGCGCCTTTCTTTCCCCTGTGGCTGTTGGCTTCCCACTGCATACGGTAGGCAAATGCCTTTTCGCTCGGCAGGATATTCGTCCTCTGGATGTTCGTGCTGATCATGGTGTCTATCGCATCGCTGTCCGACAGTTCGCGGACAACGACCGGGATTCTTTCAAGTCCGGCAAGCCCCGCAGCATATTTCCGCCTGTGTCCTGCGATGACTTCATAGCCGCCATGCTTCATCGGCCTTGCGATGACGGGGACGAGTATGCCCTGTTCCCGGATGCTGTTCACCAGTTCCTGCATTTCCTCGTCATCAACAACCCTATAAGGATGATCCTTGAAGTCGTGTAATTCATTCAGGGATATTTTTACAGGCTGCTCGTCACAGTCGCTGACTCCGAAAAGATCGTTATAGGAGTTCAGCTTATACTTCTGTTCTTTAATCATTACCAAGCACCTCTCTTGTCAGATTCTCATAGGCTTTTGCCGCCTTCCCCCTCGGATCGTGGCTATAGATGCTCACGCCCTCCGCACTCGCCTCTGCGGCACGGACGGAGAAGGGAATAGTTTCCTTGAAGATGTTGATATGCTCCCCATAAGTATCATGAATGAGCGAAATGATTTCCCTTGCGTTGTTCGTCCTTCTGTCAACCATGGTGAGGAGAATGCCTTTTATCATGAGCCTGCGGTTCAACTGCCGCCGCACCTTGCTGATCGTCATAAGAAGCTGCTCCAGGCTTTTAGCCGAGAGATAAGCAGGAAGCACAGGGATAATCAAGGCATCCGTACTTGCAAGCGCATTGATGGTCAGCATACCGAGCGATGGAGTGCAGTCAATTATGATTACATCATATCTGTCACGTATTGATTCGATGTACTGCCGGAGGATTGTCTCCCTGCTCATGACATTCACGAGGGACACTTCCATCCCTGCAAGCTCAATATTCCCCGGAACAAGGTCCACCCCTTCCGGATGGTGGATAATCCCGAAATCCTCCGGGATTTCCTCCTCATTGATGACCATTCCAAGGATCCTTGCCAGCGTGTCCTCCAGTTCGTCGGGCTGGCGGAAGCCAAGGCTTGCGGTCATGCTGCCCTGGGCATCAGCATCAATCAGGCATACCTTCTTGCCCGCCCTCGCAAGCCCTATACCGAGATTCACACTGGACGTGGTTTTTGCCGTTCCTCCTTTTTGATTACACACCGAGTAGACTTTGCACATGATTTTCTCCTTTCCTTCCAAGAACCGTTTTGCATCCATTTGGGGGCATGGCCGTTGACATATTTCAGAC
>JAUMWM010000100.1 GCA_030529705.1 Lachnospiraceae bacterium | reverse complement strand
CGAACCCGAAGGCCGAACCCGCGGGCCGAAATTTTTCACGCCGCCGCGTCCACGCTGTACTCCTCTACCATCTCGTCATATTCGGCTATCGCCTCGGTAAATCGCGCCTCCACCGCAGAAGCCTCATATAGCCCGTCCTCCTTCTCCTCCAGACCCTGCAGCTTGACGTGCGCAGAAGCCGGCGGATTCTTAAGGTCAAGTATCGGCAAATGCTTCAGCTGGTCCGGCGCCTCGTAAACCAAGTCAAGGGAGATGTACTCCTTGCCGTCCGCATCCGAAAAACGGTTAAAGAGCAGCTTGACCCCGATCGGAGTCTTCTTCTCGATGGCATAGTCAAGCGCATAGTCCTCCGCGCCGAGAGCCGCCAGCACGCTGCCAACGTTGGAATCGTGTCCGCAGAGGAACGTAAACTTCCGCCCCTCACAGCCAAGCTCCGAGGAAATCTCCCGAAGGAGCGGGTTGGCCGCATTTATCGAAACCAGCGGCGCCGTAAAAAGCACGTCCTGATAAGCGTCCTTGATGGCCGCAATATCCTCCCACTGCTCGAACGTCAGGCTCTTTCCAAATGCCTCCTTCCCGTCCTCGGTCTCGTAGTACTGGAGGACCAGCGCGTCGCTGAGGGACGTTGCAACCTTGAGGGACCCCGACATGCCGGGCTCCTTCCCCTCTTCGAGAGTGATTTCCAAATCATCCAAATGAAAGCCCGTGAACGTTCCGCTCTTATAATCCTCGGTCTCTTCCACGTCGAGCACGTCGGAGAGGAGCGCATACTCCTCCTCAAGTCCCGGTGCATATTTGTCATACACTTCCCGCATTTGCTCTTCGGCAGCCGCGCAGTAGTCATCTGTGGCAAATGTCAGCTTCGGCTCAAATACCGGATCCATCGTGTCATATTCCGCATGGTATTCGACTTCCGTGTCCGCAACCGGGAGCAGGCCCGCCTTAAAGAAGGAAGCTGTTGCGATGGTCCGCTGCTTGGCATTTGCATAAAACCTCACTTCCCCCTCCTCCGGACGGTAATTCTCCGGAAAGAGACCTTCGTTTTCGAGCCATTTGCGGAAATACTGGCCCATCTCCGTCTCCAGATTTCCGCCCCGGACGGAAAGCTCGCTCGGATTGGAGGACCACTCGAACCAGTCGTAGGGGGTCAGCGAGTCGAGGGTCGACCCTTTGCTGCTGAGCGGGGAGCGGATGTTGTGCCGGCTCAGCACGACGACTTGTTCCAGGGTATAGCCATCCCGCGAGAGCGTGTTCTCCACGGCCGCCCCCGCACCTGCTGCATCGGAGCCTGTTGATGCGCCCGAACCTGTTACATCTGATTCTGTTGATGCACCAGAATTCGTTGCATCGGAGTCCGTTGATGCAACATTCTCTGACAAATCTGTTGCGGCAGACTGCCCGGCCACACTGTCGATGGCGCTTGCATCCGACGAACCCGTCACGGCAGACTGCGTGGCCGTGCCGCCATCCGATGAACCCTGCGTAGCCGCGCATCCCGTAACTTGCAGTGCCATAGCGGCTGCGATACAAAACGACGTAAATTTCTTCCAATTCATGCTATATCCTCCTTGTATTATATGTAGCTACTGGTATTATAACATTTTTTCCATCCCATCTCTACAAACAAGCGAAAACGTCACCCTGCAACTAATCCTTCCTCAGAAATCGCCTGTACTTGCAAAAAAGATAAGTGTCATCCTGAGCGTAGCGAAGGATCTTTCTCATCCACCAGCTAGGGATGGTATAAGATCCTTCGCTACGCTCAGGATGACAAGGGCGATACCGAATGCGCAGACAGCGCCCAAATCACTCTTTCGTCTCGCTAACGGCATACCCTAGAAGCCGGCGATACCGAATGCGCAGACAGCGCCCAAATCACCCCCACGCAAATTCCCCCGAAATTCTTGAACCGATTCTTATTTATATGATATAATTGCATTTGTAACTATTGAACAAAAACAAGAGCTGAAAGCGAAGAAAGAGTACTTTCGACAGCCAACCTGCAACGCAACCCCCGGGAGGTGAACATGAATAGCGGTTTCATCTTTACAAATAACAACTGTATAAGCTGCAACAAATGTGTCCGAGTCTGCACCTCCCCCGGCGCCAGTTTTGTCAAGGCAAATGAAACCTCCTCCGTAGTCCACATCAACGAGGAGCGGTGCATCTCCTGCGGCGCGTGCTTCGCCCTGTGCGAGCATGACGCAAGGGAATACATCGATGATACGGACGACTTCTTCGAAGATTTGGCCGCCGGCGAGCCGATCACCCTCCTCCTGGCCCCGTCTTTCCTCGCCTCCTATCCGGACGAGTACGCCTCCATTCTGGGCGGACTCAAGCAGCGCGGCGTCAGAAGAATTATCTCGGTGGCTTTCGGAGCGGACATTTGCACATGGGCGTATCTGAAATATATTCAGGAAAATGACTTTTACGGCGGCATCTCCACCTCCTGCCCGGTCGCGGTTTCCTATGTCGAACACTGCCTGCCCGAGCTCATCCCGCTCCTGATTCCGGTGCAAAGCCCCCTGCTCTGCGCCGCTACCTATTGCCGGAACGTGCTGGGCATCACGGACCGCCTCGCTTTCATAGGCCCCTGCATCGGGAAGAAAATGGAGACGGAATCCAGCCGCCAAAGCCCCGTCAAGTACAACGTCACATTCTTAAAGTTCATGGAATATGTAAGGAGAGAGCAAATCTACGGGCCCGACGCCGCAGACGAGATCGAATACGGCCTCGGCTCCTTCTATCCGGCTCCCGGAGGCCTCGCTGAAAATGTCCGCTGGTTCCTCGGAGACGACACGTTGATCCGCGTCATCTCGGGAAAGACCTACCTATATAGATGGCTTAACAAGAATGCCTCTAGAATCAAAGACAGGGAGCTTCCCTTCTTCATGATCGACGCGCTGAACTGCATGGAGGGCTGCATTGAGGGGACGGCCGGCGAGGCTGCGCGGTTTGAGCAGGACGAGAGCATTTGCGCCATTCAAAAAATCAGGGCGGGAAGCAAAAGCGCGCATCCTGAATCCCCCTGGAACCCGGCTCTTTCCCACAAAGAACGGCTGGACCGCCTGAACAGGCAATTTGAGAATTTGCAACTGTCCGACTACCTGTGCACCTTTACCGACAGAAGCGAAGGCGGCAAACTGCTGACGCCAAGTCTCGACGAGGCAGACCGCATTTTCAATGAAATGCATAAGATCACGCCGGAATCCCGCTGCATCAACTGCTCTACCTGCGGCTACAATACCTGCTATGACCTGATGACGGCCATCTACAACGGATTGAACGTGAAGGAGAGCTGCATCCATTACGAGATGGCCGAGGCGATCCGCTTAGAGCGCCTGTCCATGAACGACCATCTGACCGGCGTTATGAACAGGAGCGGCCTGCAGCACGTCCTATCCAACCAGTACCGCGACAAGCCGCTGGCCGTCATCGCCGTGGACATCAACGGGCTCAAGGAAACCAATGACACTTATGGGCACGAGGCGGGCGACCTGCTCATCATGGAGACGGCAAATTGCCTCTCGGCAGTATTCGGAGAGAAATGCGTTTTCAGGACGGGCGGGGATGAATTTGTAATCATCCAGCAGGACCACACGGAAGAAGAGTGCCGAAGTGCCGTCATCCGGCTCAGGAATTATATGAAGAAACACAACGTCAGCGCCGCGATCGGATACGCCTACAGCAGTTGCTATGATACGAGCTTCTCGGCAATGCAGGCTATAGCCGACAAGCGGATGTACGAGGACAAAGCCCAGTATTACCGGCAAACCGGCAAGATCAGAAGAACCTGAATGTTTATCAAGGAAGAGCAACAAATATACTACTGAGTGCATAATAGTATCACTTGAAAATTGACAAGAACAAATGAACCCGAAAGCATCATCGTAACCCATTAACCTTTAGGACTGCCACGGCATAAGCCAAGATATGTGACGTGGCAGTACTAATCTCACTATCCAGGGAGGTTTTCAAATGGAAGAAAACACGCAGGCAATCGACATCATCGACTCCGTCGAAGCGCTTGAGGCCAGAATGGCTCAGATGAGGAAAGCGCAGGCTGTCTTTGCGACCTACACGCAGGAGCAGGTCGACAAAATCTTCAAGGCCGCTGCCACGGCGGCGGACAAAGCCAGGATCCCTCTGGCAAAAATGGCCGTTGAAGAGACCGGCATGGGCCTTGTCGAGGACAAGGTCATCAAGAACCATTATGCGGCAGAGTACATCTACAACACGTACCGCAACACGAAGACATGCGGCGTGATCGAGGAGGACCCGGTCTACGGCATCAAGAAAATCGCAGAGCCGATCGGCCTCATCGCAGCCGTCATCCCGACTACAAATCCGACTTCCACAGCCATCTTCAAGACGCTTATCTGCTTAAAATCCCGCAACGCCATCATCATTTCCCCGCACCCGCGCGCCAAAAACAGCACGATTGCGGCTGCGAAGCTCGTCCTTGACGCGGCAGTGGCGGCAGGCGCGCCGGAAGACATCATCGACTGGATCGACGTCCCGTCCCTCGCCCTCACGCAGACGGTCATGAAGGACTCCGACTGCATCCTGGCGACCGGCGGCCCCGGCATGGTCCGCGCGGCTTATTCGTCCGGCAAGCCGGCCCTGGGCGTCGGCGCCGGCAACACGCCCGTCATCATCGACAGCTCGGCGGACATCAAGCTCGCCGTAAACTCCATCATCCACTCTAAGACATTTGACAACGGCATGATCTGCGCATCCGAGCAGTCCGTGACCGTCCTTGACGACATTTACGACGACGTGAAGGCGGAATTTGCATACCGCGGATGCTACTTCCTGAAAGGCGACGAGATCGACAAAGTCCGGAAGACCATCTTGATCAACGGCGCCCTGAATGCGAAAATCGTCGGCCAGAGCGCCTATAAGATTGCGGCCCTGGCGGGCGTCGAAGTGCCCGAGACGACAAAAGTCCTCATCGGCGAGGTCGAATCCGTCGACATCAGCGAGGAATTTGCCCATGAAAAACTCTCCCCGGTCCTTGCCATGTACCGTGCGGCAAGCTTCGAGGAGGCACTGGACAAAGCTGACCAGCTGGTCCGCGACGGCGGCTACGGCCATACTGCGTCCCTCTTCATCGACACGGCCGAAAAGGAGAAAATGGCGGTCCACGCAGACCGCATGAAAGCCTGCCGCATCCTCGTGAACACCCCCTCGGCCCAGGGCGGAATCGGAGACATCTACAACTTCAAGCTCATCCCGTCCCTGACGCTCGGATGCGGTTCCTACGGCGGGAACTCTGTCTCCCATAACGTGGGCGTATTGGATCTCATCAATATCAAGACAGTCGCGGAGAGGAGGGAAAACATGCTTTGGTTCCGCACGCCGGAAAAGGTTTATTTCAAGAGGGGCTGCATGCCGGTCGCCCTCGACGAGCTTGGAACAATCATGCACAAGAAACGCGCATTCATCGTCACGGATTCTTTCCTATATAAAAACGGCAATACGCGCCCGATCGAGGACAAGCTCGACTCCATGGGCATCGTTCACGCATGCTTCTATGACGTCCAGCCTGACCCGACTTTGAAGAACGCCCTCGCCGGAACGGCCCAGATGCGGGCATTCGAGCCGGATGTCATCATCGCCCTCGGCGGCGGGTCCGCCATGGACGCGGCCAAAATCATGTGGGTCCTCTACGAGAATCCGGATGCGGACTTCTCCGACATGGCCATGGATTTCATGGACATCCGCAAACGTATCTACACCTACCCGAAGATGGGCAAGAAGGCTTATTTCGTAGCCATCCCGACATCTTCCGGAACCGGCTCCGAGGTGACGCCATTTGCAATCATCACGGATTCCGACGCCGGCATCAAGTATCCGCTGGCTGACTATGAGCTCATGCCGAACATGGCGATCGTCGACACGGACAACATGATGACCCAGCCGAAGGGCCTAACGTCCGCATCCGGCATCGACGTCATGACCCACGCGATCGAGTCCTATGTTTCCATGCTGGCCTCCGATTTCACGGACGGGACGGCTTTAAAGGCTACAAAGCTCGTATTTGACTATTTGCCCACGTGCTACGAGGATGGGACAAATGCCGTCGCCCGCGATCACATGGCCAATGCATCCTGCCTGGCGGGCATGGCATTTGCAAATGCCTTCCTCGGCATCAATCACTCTCTCGCCCACAAGCTCGGAGCCTACCACCACATCGCCCACGGCGTTGCAAATGCCCTGGTCCTCCTGTATGTCATCCGCTATAATGCGAAGGAGGTTCCGACCAGGATGGGCACGTTCCCGCAGTACCAGTACCCGAAGACCCTCCGCCGCTACTGCGAGATTGCGGAGTACAACGGAATCAAGGGCAAGGATGACAACGAGACGCTGGACCTCTTCATCGAGAAGCTCCGCGAGTTGAAACATGCCATCGGCATCAAGGACTCCATCAAGGAGTACGGCGTGGACGAAAAATACTTCTTCGACACCCTCGACGAGATGACCGAGCAGGCATTCAACGATCAGTGCACCGGCGCAAATCCGAGATACCCGCTCATCTCCGAGATGAAGAAGATCTACACCATGGCCTACTACGGCGAGGACGACAAAAACGTCGACTTCTGATTTCGACCCGCGGGGACGGTCCTTTTGGACCAAAAAATCTCGGCCCGCGGGGACGGTCCTTTGGGGCCAAAATATTTCACCTGTGCGGTTGCCCCTTGTCTTGCTTTCGACTGACGCCTTGTCATCCTGAGCGCAGCGAAGGATCTTATGCGGACAGAGATGGCCAGCGAAACATTTGCATAAAAGACCTTTTCTTACGCTCAGAACGGCAAAAACAAACATCCAGCCGTGCAGTTGGAAAAAAGGCGGTCCTCAGTGACGGTCCTTTTGGGATTTGCAATATCATTTGCAAATGCATGCGCACTTTATATAAAGAAACCACTTAGATTGGCTTCTATAATTCAGAAATAAAAGGCGGCCAATCAACCGCTTTTATAGAGGAGAACACTATGGAATTCAAGGATAAGTATATTATTGCTAAGCGTTCCAATAAAACGGTATACAGAATAGGAAACGAAGTCATCAAGCTCTCCGTCCCCGAGCACCCGAAAGCCGGCGTCTTCAACGAGGCGCTGATCACGGCTTGTGTTGAATCCTACGGCGTCCCGGTAGCCAAAGTGCTCTACGTAAAAGAATTCGACGGACAGTGGGGCCTGGGCCTTGAGTACGTTGAAGGGGAGAACCTGGCCGACAAGATTAAAAACGAGCCGGAGAATCTGGATGCGAACCTCGAAAAGTTCGTCAGCATCCAGCTCGATGTCAACAAATTCAAAGCGGTCGGCCTCCGCAACACGATCGAGAAGAGAACCGAGGAGATTAACGCCCTGAAAGGCATCGATCCCAGCACGAGATTTGAGCTGCTACAGAGACTTGCCGGGATGAAGCGGCACACAAAGCTCTGCCACGGCGACTTCGACCCGTCCAACATCATCCTGACGGCAGACGGCGGCTACAAGGTCCTTGACTGGGCGCACGCCACGCAGGGAAATGCGGGCGCAGACGCCGCCCTCACCTACCTCCAGTTCACGATCCAGGATCCGGAGTTGGCCGACAAATACCTCAGAATCTATTCGAAAGCAGCCGACATGCCGATCCAGTACATCCAGAAGTGGATGCCGATCGTAGCGGCCGGCCAGCTCACCAAAGCAAAGAGCGATGAGGAGACGGCCCTGCTGGAGAAATGGATTTCCGTCGCAGAATACCAGTAAAGAAAATCGCAGGAGGGGGACATCCCTCTCCTGCGCCTTTTGTCATTCTGAGCGTCAGCGAAGAATCTTTACCGGGGCGTAATTTTCCGTTCAAAACCCTTATCTATCGCCCAGTATGAATCAGGCAAGTTGAATCTTTTAACCGACAGCAAGGGAGTAATCATATGGCAACTCATACAAGCGAGCCAAAAGAACAGAATCCATCGACTCAAAATAAACCCGTCGCATACAACAGAAGCCAGATAATCCTCTATCTGATCTGGACCTTCTCGATCGCATATGTCATACAGGCCGGCGTAGCCCTTCTGTATTCGAAAGGGCAGATTGCTATCGGGCAAATGCTCATGTCCCTCATGATGTTCGTCCCCATGCTCGGCGTCGCGCTTAGCGGAAACAACCTGGCCGATATCGGATGGAAGCCTCAGATACGAAAAAACTTCAAATTCATCCTCATCGCATGGTTCTCCCCGGCAATCCTGACTGCCATCGGCGCCGCCCTGTATTACCTGGTCTTTCCGGGGCATTTCGATTTAAGTGGGAATTATCTGATTCAGGCGGCGGGCAGCGAAGCCCTCGAAACGTTAAAGGAGCAGGGCATATCCTATCCCAGATACGTCCTGCTCGCGTCATTCAGCTGCATAACCTATGCGCCTCTCATCAATATGTTATTTGCGCTGGGGGAAGAGGCCGGCTGGCGGGGATTCCTGTATCCGCAGCTTAAAGCGGGGCACGGCCGAAAGAACGGCCTTCTTTTCGGCGGAATCATCTGGGGCATGTGGCACTGGCCTCTCATATGGCTGATTGGTTACGAATACGGCTCCGAATACTTTGGATATCCCGTGACCGGGATGCTGCTCTTTTGCATCATCACGATAGCCCTCGGCGTATTTTGCGACTGGCTGTACGAGCGCAGCGGGAGCATCTGGCTGCCGGCGCTTTTCCACGGGGCATTCAATGCGGCCGCTACGATCCCCCTGACCATGTGCAAAGTCGACATCGGATCTGCAAGATTGCTGGGACCGCCGCCGAATGGGCTCATTGCCGGCCTTCCACTAATTGTCGCGGCGCTTGTATTGCTGCTTCGAGGATAAAAGTTCGGCTTGCGGGTTCGACTCGCGGGTTCGGCCCACAGGTTCGGCCTGCGATTCGGCTCGTGGGTTCGG
>JAUMWM010000099.1 GCA_030529705.1 Lachnospiraceae bacterium | reverse complement strand
AACAAACAAAAACGCAGGAGAAGGTCCGTCCCTCTCCTGCGAAAATATGATTATTTACCCTTTTACCGTCTTCTGAGGCTCGATATAGCTCAGGAAGACGTTCCCGCCGGCCTCGAACGCCGCCGTACTGTCGTTGATTCCCATATAGTAATGCGATCCATCCGCGAAGTTGTAGAGCAGCGTATTGTACCGGTCGTAGCCGACAATCACCGTCACAGCCCCGTCCGGCAGCCTGGCGACCACCGCCCGGCCCGTTGACACCTGGTAGAGCGCCTGGTCGAGGGTGCAGCCGCTGAGGTTCATGATATTTGCAGCGTCCCCGACCGCTTCCTGCAGCTCGTCCGCCCGAAGCTTCCCGCAGAAAATCCCCTCCGGGACGTCCTCGTTGTAAAGTTCGTTCTCGGTCTGCTTGTTGCCGCGCTCGTAGACGTACTGCCCTTCCCGGTTGACCACGACTCCCACCATGGCGTCGGCTTCCCGAACCGCCCGGCCCGGATCCGTCATAATCTTCTGGAGCTTGCCGAACGCATAGACGTAATAGAGCGGGTATGGGTCGTCCGGGTCAATTCCAAGCTCCACGTCCACATCGTTGACCGGCGGCCGCAGCACGAAATGGCCGACGACCGGATTAATGTTCCTCTTCTGGTCAGCCATGAGGAGGGTCAGGACCAGCCCCTGCCGGTTGTTCACGTCCAGGCCGACCTTCACCTCGGATGCGGCGATTTGCCGCGTGTTCATGATATTGTCCGTGGACGCCACGGTATACCCGGCCTCCGTCTTCGTCACTCGGGACAGCTCCACAAGCCCTTCCGTGATCGTAATGTCGGACACCCAGCAATTGTCCGGGTTGTAATCCTTCACCAGCGTCCCGTCGAAAGCCTCGATTTTCAGTTCCTTCATGGCAAATATCACGTCGCCCGCCGGCATGACTGCGATATCCGGGTCATATGTAATCCCGTAAATCAAGTCATCGTTGATGAAGCCCAGCGCTTTCAGATACTGGTTCTTCCCGGCGGCAATCTCCCGGGTTTGCCCGTTGTCCAGGTCCATCAGGGTGATGTGTCCAGACGCATAAGTTTCCATCTCCTGCATCCAGGCGATCCTGCTGCCCGTCCCGGACGACACGAAGCAGTCCGGATTGATGTCCGATATGATCTCCGTAAATTCCCCGGAAACCGGATCCACCTTGTAGACCGTCCTGTCCAGGTAGAAATAAGCCGTCCCCGACGCCGTGACATAGCAGAGACGTTCCAGGTTTTTCTCCAGCAACTCGGCGGACATCCTGTAGGGGATAAAGGCCTGCTCTTCCACCGCAGTTCCCTCTCCGTGGTAATGGCAGATTGAAATCCCGCATCGGCCCTCATGGAGTCCCCGGTTCATATAGCCATGCACGATAAAGTCAATATCTCCGGACTCCTGCACGCGTATGATTCGAATGCCGTAATCATCGTGATCATACCGCTCGTCTGCATTTGGAGACGTGTCATGGAAAGTAAAGACTTCCACCAGCTTCTGGGCGTTCTCATTGTACTCCCAGAGGCTGTCATCGTTGACAAATGCGACGATGCCGGAGTCATTATTTGTCTTATACGGAATGTTCCTTTCCTCGACTCCTAAAAAGATGCCATTTGCGGAAATCGACCCCGGCGACCCGTCATAGCACTGGATGGCTTTCCGGTTGAAGTCGAGGAGCATCATCCTGTCATTGTAATACCGCAGGCGGTAAAACTCGGTCACATGGTAAAACTCCGTGTCCCCGCTCTTGTCCTGACTGCTGATCAGGTAATCCGTCGTGATGGAACACGTTTCCTTATTGATCTCCTTGATGGTCGGAACCGCCTTCCGGTAAATCTGCGGGTTCAGGTTTCCCCAGGTAATCTGGTCAAATGTCGACTTCAGGTTGACCTCCGTGAATGAATTGTAAGTCACGGTGTCGTCCGTCTCCAGATAGGTGTTCAGTTCTCCCGCCCCGTTCTTGTTGGTGCAGGTCTCATAGAAATCGTAGACGAACTGGACGTACTTTTCCGTGAGGAGGTCCGCCCTCTGGAGGAGCCTGGAATAATAGAAGATGTTTCCCGCAGTCGTGTGCAGCGTGAACTTGATCGGATACTCCCGGTTCATGAGGATCGGCTCGGAGAGCGAAAAGGTCGCCGTCCGATACTCCCCGTCCTGCTTGAAATTACCGATTTTGGCATTCTCAATGACGGTCCCCGTGTCCGGCGCCGTCACCTCGTAGGTGACGGAAGACACGCCGATGTCGTACGTCCTATAGGAGACCGTTATCTGCCTCTCCGTCGTCATCGGGATGACCGAGTCCCGAAGGTCCGCCGCAGCCATCTCCTCCCGATATCCGTACATCCGGTTCACCCGGTTGCTTCCGACATCTATGCACATGACAGGAAGCGTCGAATCCTGAAGATCCGACGCGCTTTCTGTCACCTGCGTATTCATGAATAGTGAAAAAAATACAACTCCTGCTACGAATACGGCAAATAAAACCGCCGTCTTAACTACTCTATTTCTCACTGTATCTGTGCGCTTCCTCCAGCATCATGTCTTTGACCTTCATCAGCCTGATCTGCGTACTTCTCTCATTCTCGTCAAGCTTCATGGTGATGTACTTGATACCTGCCTGGGTCTCGGGAATCGTGACATGCTCCAGCGCATTGACGCGCCTTCTGGTCTTCTCGATCTCGGCCGCCATGAGCTGGCAGGACTTTTCCACTTCCGCCAGGCGAAGCATATCGGGAAGGATGTCCGAAAGCGACTTGACCGCCCCGTCCAGGTCGCTGGACGTGAAGGCGAAGCCGTAGGAATAGATGTCATTCGGGTCCGACGTCCTGGTATGGTAATCAAAGACCGGGATGTTGACGCTCATGACGTTCTTGGTATCCTCCACCAAGGTTACTTCCTGCTTCGGCGCCATCAACGCCTCGCGGAGGGCTTCCGTGGACATGCCGGCCCTCGCTATGACGAAGTTGACATTTGCCTGCCTGATTCCCTCTTCCACTTTCTGCCGGAGCTCCATGTTTTCGCGGACAAGGTCCAGGAATTCGCGCATAAGCTCGTCGCGTTTATCCTTCAGCAGCCTGTGGCCTTTTATGGCCGTGACCAGCTTCGATTTCAGGCGAGTCAGCTCCATTCGGGTTGGATTTACCTGTTTGGATGCCAAATGTCCTCACTCCTTTCCGCTTCATCAATAATACTTGTCCAGCATCTTATCATTGATACGTTTCAGCTCGGATCTCGGCAGCATGCGGAGCAGCTCCCAGCCGATGTTCAGGGTTTCCTCGATCGTGCGGTCCGTGAAATAGCCCTGGGAGATATACTTCTCCTCGAACGCATCGGAGAACTTCGCATACAGAAGGTCCGTGTCTGACAGGGCTGCCTCTCCGAGGATGACCATGAGTTCCTTGGCGTCCTTGCCTCTGGAATAAGCCGCAAAGAGCTGGTTCATCGTGGATGCATGGTCCTCCCGGGTCTTTCCGACGCCGATGCCCTTGTCTTTCAGACGGGACAGGGACGGAAGGACGTTAATAGGCGGCGTTATGCCTTTCCTGTAAAGCTCGCGGCTTAGGATGATCTGGCCTTCCGTAATGTAGCCCGTAAGGTCCGGGATCGGGTGCGTGATGTCGTCTTCCGGCATGGAGAGGATCGGGATCATCGTGATGGACCCCTTCTTGCCCCTCTGCCTTCCTGCCCTCTCATACATCTGGGCGAGGTCGGTGTACATGTAGCCCGGATAGCCGCGGCGTCCCGGAACTTCCTTTCTGGCCGCGGAGACTTCGCGGAGCGCGTCCGCATAGTTCGTGATGTCCGTCAGGATGACCAGGACATGCATGTCTTTTTCAAATGCCAGGTACTCCGCGGCGGTGAGCGCCATACGGGGAGTCGAAATACGTTCGACGGCCGGGTCATTTGCAAGATTGATGAACAAAACCGTGCGGTCCAAAGCGCCCGTCTCGCGGAATGACTGGATGAAGAAGTTGGCCTCTTCAAATGTAATGCCCATCGCGGCAAATACGACGGCGAACGGGTCGGATGTCCCGACGACCTTGGCCTGGCGCGCAATCTGGGCGCCGAGGTTAGCGTGCGGAAGGCCGGAAGCCGAGAAAATCGGGAGCTTCTGGCCGCGGACCAGAGTGTTCAGGCCGTCGATGGCGGAAACGCCCGTCTGTATGAATTCGGACGGGTACTCGCGGGCCGCCGGGTTCATCGGCAGGCCGTTGATGTCGCGCCGCTCTTCCGGAAGGATCTCCGGGCCGTCGTCGATCGTGCGGCCAAGGCCGTCGAAGACGCGGCCGAGCATGTCCTCAGAGACGCCGAGCTCCATGGACCGGCCCAGGAAGCGGACTTTGCTGTTGCTGAGGTTGATGCCCGTGGAAGCCTCGAAGAGCTGGACCAGGGCATCGGAACCGTTGATTTCGAGAACTTTGCAGCGGCGGGTCTCGCCATTTGCAAGCTCGATTTCGCCGAGTTCGTCATATTTAACATTTTCAACGCTCTTTACGAGCATCAGAGGTCCCGCGACCTCCTGTATCGTGCGATATTCCTTCGGCATGTTTAGTCCTCCTTCCCGATCACGTTCGAGATTTCCGAAAGCAGCTCCCTGCCGATTTTCTCATATTCTTCCTGAATGTTGGCTTCAGGCGTATATTTGTAACGGCCGATGCGCTCGCGCACATCCATCTTGACCAGGTTGTTGATCGACGCGCCCTGGGAGAGAGCCTTCACGCCCTCCGCGTAGAACGAATAGACCAGCCTCATCATATTGTACTGCTTGGCAAGGGACGTGTAGGTGTCTATCTCGTCAAATGAATTCTGGTGCAGGAAGTCCTCGCGGATAGACCTGGCGGCCTCCATTTTCAGGCGGTCCTGCGGGGAGAGGGCATCCATACCGACCATCTTGACGATCTCGTTCAGGGAATCCTCGTCCTGCAGGAGGCTCATGAGCTTCTGGCGGGTCTCCATCCAGCCCGGGCCTACGTTCTCATCGAACCACGGGCCCATGCTGTCAAGGTAGAGGCTGTAAGAGGTCAGCCAGTTGATAGCCGGGAAGTGTCTCTGGTGGGCGAGGTCCGCATCCAGTCCCCAGAAGACCTTGACGATACGCAGCGTCGCCTGGGATACCGGCTCGGAAATGTCGCCGCCGGGAGGCGATACGGCGCCGATGGCGGACAACTGGCCTTCGCGGCCTTCTTTTCCGAGGGAGATGACATGGCCGGCCCTCTCATAGAACTGGGCAAGGCGGGACGCAAGGTAAGCCGGGTAGCCTTCCTCGCCGGGCATCTCCTCGAGACGGCCGGACATCTCGCGGAGGGCTTCCGCCCAGCGGGACGTGGAATCGGCCATGAGGGCTACGGAATAGCCCATGTCGCGGAAATATTCAGCCATCGTGATGCCGGTGTAGATGGACGCCTCGCGGGCGGCAACCGGCATGTCGGATGTATTCGCAATAAGGACCGTTCTCTTCATCAGGGACTCGCCCGTGCGCGGGTCAACCAGTTCCGGGAACTCGTTCAGAACGTCCGTCATCTCGTTTCCGCGCTCGCCGCAGCCGATGTAGACGACGATGTCGGCTTCGGCCCACTTGGCAAGCTGGTGCTGCGTGACAGTCTTTCCGGAACCGAACGGGCCCGGAATGGCGGCAACGCCGCCCTTTGCAATCGGGAAGAAGGCGTCGACGACGCGCTGTCCCGTAATCAGCGGCTTGATCGGCGGAAGCTTTTCCTTGTAGGGACGGCCCCGACGAACCGGCCACTTCTGCATCATGGTCAGTTCCTTGTCGCCGTCTTCCGTCTCCACGACGTAGACCACTTCGTCAACCGTAAACGAGCCGCCTTTAATGGACTTGATTTTTCCTTTGATGCCGTAAGGAACCATGATCTTCTGAACGACGACCGGGGTCTCCTGAACTGTTCCGACGATATCGCCGGCCTCGACCTCGTCGCCGGCCTTGGCTGTCGGAATGAATTCCCATTTCGCGTTCCTATCCAGCGCGTCTACTTCTACGCCGCGGGACAGGTTGTTCGTCCCGGTCTTCTCCATGATTCCGTTCAGCGGACGCTGGATTCCGTCATAAATCGACCCGATGAGTCCGGGACCGAGTTCTACGGAGAGCGGGGCGTTCGTGGACTCGACCGGCTCGCCCGGGCCCAGTCCCGACGTCTCCTCGTAAACCTGTACACTAGCCTGATCGCCGTGCATCTCGATGATTTCACCGATCAGGCGCTGCCGGCTGACGCGCACGACGTCAAACATATTCGCGTCGCGCATGCCTTCCGCGATGACCAGCGGTCCGGCTACTTTTAAAATCGTGCCTGTGCTCAATTTGCATTTCCTCCTAAATTACATATCCCCGAAAAGAATGTCTGACCCGACAGCCTGCTCCACGGATCCCTTGACCCGGGCGATCCCCTCGCCCGTATTCCCGGATACTCCCGGAATCAGGATGATTGCCGGCGTAATCCGGTCCTCGTATTTCGCCCGCTCCTTCTTTAGGACTTCGCCGAGCTGCTCCGTCATGTAGATGATGCCGTACTCGCCGTCTGCGAGTTTTTTCAGGAGCTTCGCTCCCTCCTCGGCCTCCGTCACGCGGTAAATGTCAAGGCCCAGCGCGCCAAATCCGTAAACGCTGTCATAATCTCCCATAACTGCTATCTTAGACATACATCTCCCTCGTCCTTTCCCGGATGTCCTCCTCCGACAGGTTGTTCTCCTTGCCGGAAAGAATGATCCGCGCCGTCTTGATCTCGTTCTGCCTTGCCAGAACGTAGGCAACGAGCGGCCCGACCGAGCAGACTTCGTATTTCTGCGGCTTCACCGCGCGGATCTGCATGTTGTCACACCAGCGTTCAAAGGCCGACGGACTCTTCTCTAGCGCCTCCGCAGCCTCGGCAAATCCGCCGGATGACAGGAAGTCCATCAGCGCGTCCTCGCCGGTAAAAGCGGCCTGGGCAAGCGCGCGGACGTCGAATGCCTTGCACGGAGCCAGCGCCCGGTGCAGGAAGTCCAGGGATTTCTTCGTCCTGGCCGACCTGACGGCTATCTTGATGTTCGTCACGGCTACCTGCGACTCCGCGTAATCCCGGATGACCTTCGCCTTGGACTTCTGGCCTGCCGCCTCGATCGCGTCGAGGCAGGCCCTGTCCACGATGATGTCCGCCAGCTGGCCGTCGCGGCTGTGCAGCATCGCCTCATATGCCTCCTTCGCCGCGGCGCGCATATGGTCCGGCAATGCCGAGTAATCTTTCTCACGCATGATGCGGAGCATTTCATCCCGACCGAATCTGTCGTCTTTGTAAAACACTCCCCTGTGCGTTCCCGAGAGGCATGTCTCCTTTACTGCAGCTTTCAGATTGTGGTAGATCTGCGGGAAGGAAAGAACGTCGAACACCGAGAAGTCCACGTGAAGCTCATGCATCGTGTCCCATATCTTCTTCTCCTCGATCTCGAGAATCTCCTCCGCATCATCCCGCCCGGAAGCATCTCCCCAGCCTTTGTCTTTCAGAAAGGCGAGGGCGGATTTCATATCCTTAGATGCGACCATGGCATTCACATCACTGTCACTCAGGAGATGTGTCTCAAGGACTCTTATTCTTGCTACCGCATAGGTATAATCCCAATCTGATGCCATTTATAACTCCTCTTTAGCGCATCGCCTGCGCTGATGCGGCTTTCTTTCTCCGTCCGGAATTTGTTTTTCAAATGCCTTCCGCGCGAAGAAGTCCGCCATCTCATGAGAACAGGACCTTGCAGATTGCGTCCTGAATCCGGTCTCTGTTAGCTGCAAATATTGATTTCAGCGAGCAGTTCTCCTCTATCCCGCCATAGGAGAGGATGAATCCGCTGTCAATCTTGGCCGGGGCGTCTGCAAATGCAAGCTCGCCGCCCTTGTCCGCGGCAATCTTAAAAGCTGCCTTTTTGAATGATTCCGGCACTCTTGCAAGATCTGCCGCCGGAAGGGCGATTACGCCTTTTTCCGGACGGACTGCCTTTGCGAGGATTTTCTGCATCATATCGAAATAGGATGCGTCATCCTGTTTCATCAATTTATCGTAGGCCTGGTCAATGACGCCGTCAATGATCTCCTGCTTCGCTGCAAGGATCGCCTTTTTACGGGTGCTCTCCGCAGAGGATTTGATCCGGGCCGCATACAATTTCGTCTGCTGCTCCGACCTGGCCGCCGCGGCATTTGTCACGGCAGCTGCCTCCACGCCCGCTTTGCCTGCGATTTTTTCCGCTTCATTCCGGGCGTTTTGCAGAATTTTCTCTACTTCCCCTTGCGCCTCCTGCAGGATACGGCCGGTAATATTGTCAATTCCTGCCATATACTAACTCCTTTGATTAAATATTGGAAACTGCCAGAATCGAGATAAGGAGCGCCAGGATCGCGTACGTCTCAACCATGGCCGGGAACAGCATGGCCTTGCCGAACTGGTCCGGTCTCTTTGCTACGATGCCGATGGATGCCGCGGAGCACTCTCCCTGGGACTTGCCGGAGATGAGGCCGACAATGCCGATCGGAAGGCAGGCAGCCAGGATCATAAGGCCCATCGGCAGGGATACGGTGACGTCGCCGCCGCCGAGGAGGCCGATTTTTGCAAGCGTGATAAAGCCGACCAGAAGGCCGTAGATACCCTGCGTGCCAGGAAGGAGCTGAAGGATGAGAACCTGCGCGAATTTGTTCGGATCCTCTGTCACAACGCCTGCCGCCGCGCGGCCCGCGATGCCTACGCCGAGCGCGGAGCCCGCGCCTGCGAAAAGAACTGCCACTGCTGCACCCAGCAGACCAAAGAACATACCTAAATCACTCATTTTATAAAGCCTCCTCTTTTACATCTACATATTTTGATTTTACTTCAAACGGGACGAAAGGTTCTCCGCCGCCGTCATAGAATTTGCCGAAAAACTCCACGTACTGGAGTCGGTTCGTGTGGACATACGCGCCGAGC
>JAUMWM010000098.1 GCA_030529705.1 Lachnospiraceae bacterium | reverse complement strand
ATTATCTGAAAGAATTTCATTCTGACAGTCCAGACAATGGTTTTCTCATATATACCGTTCACCAGGGAAAACATACGCAAATGACGGAAGGAACAGTAAATCATCTTCTGAAGAAATATGCATCATCAGCAGCAGAAAAAGACCCACTTTTTCCAAAAGATTTGCATTGTCATACTATGAGGCACAGCATCGCCATGGCAATGTACAAAAAAGGAGTCCCTTTGACCTATATCAAGGATTTTCTTGGTCATGCTAACCTGAACTCTGTATCAATCTATGCCCATTCAGATAATGAGACCGTGGCTAGGGCATTGGAGGCTGCAAACGCTGATCTCGAATTACATAAGGATTCCACACAGCGGCGTTGGAAAGGTCGTGAAGAAGAACTGCTGGCTTTCTGCGGGTTGGCATAAAAGGTTATCCTCAATTTCGCCGGAAAAAAACATCTGTTTTACTGCTTTTCTGACAAGATTCAATATAACCTCAGATTGCGGATAACTCCTGTTATTATCAATTAATGTTAACAGGAGAAAACGGAATTCCTCTATCGTTTCTTTTTCCAAAAGGTGCGCCTCATCAAGTATACAGACAACTTTTTTGCCCTGCAGGCCCCGGATGATCTCGATTTCCTTTTGCAGCTGGCGCTTTGCGTCACCCCTGTAGAACTTTGATTCCAGGCCGAGCTGGTCGAGCATGCCCTTATAGAACCACCTGGGCGTAAGTTTCGAGTCGGAAAGATACAGGACTATGTATCCGTCCTTCGGAAGAACTGATTCCAACTTGCGGATCAGGGTCGATTTTCCGCATCCCGGATCTGCTGTCACGACAGCGAATAACTGGTTCTTGACGGTATATATCAGGCGGTCGAGCGTATTGGACATTGCAGGCGATTCGTACAGGGATCCAGGCGGGATGTCCCGGGCAAACGGGGTATGCCGCATTCCGAAGTATTCCTCATACATCTGATGCCACCCCCTTCCGGGATGATCCATAGGAAATGGCATCGGCCCGACGTTTTACAGACTCCCTGTGCTGTTTTTCCAATGCATCGAGAAAGCGGGATGTTTCCGGTTCCCCGGCCAGCATGGATGCCGGAAGGGAGGGTGCCTGGGCACAGTATCCGCCAATCACCAGGGGTTTAGCGGTAAAAGGTTCCATGCCCTGGTAGTGCACGGTGATATCCTTCGGCGCAAACGGGTCGTAAGAGATCTCCACTGTGAAACCGATGAGTGACGGCTTCGTCTCATAACGCCTCCCCTGGAAACTGATACATGCGCCCTTGTCAACCTTGCGCTTCTCGTGGTGGCGGAACGCCTCCCCGACAACCCCCGCATCCAGAAACCTGAGTGGGCGGCTGTCGCGGTTCCACTCCTGCTCCGGGGAGATCCCTTCTTTCGGGACTTTCACGGAAAGGCTTTTGTAGTATTCACTGATGCCGCTGTGCGGCTTTTTTGAGTAGTACTCCTCCAGATAAATGGCCCAGTAACGGTTCAGTTCTTCCAACGTACGGATCTTCTTCGCCCTGGCTTCTGCCACAAAATCATCGGCCACCTGGTGGAACTTCTCGATTTTTTATCCGAACGTTCGGATAAAAAATCTTATCCGAAGCTTTTTATTATCCGCACATTTCACGGAAGTATAGGATTTTGCGGGTTCTCTAATGAAAATGTGCGGATAATCATGTTACAGCAAGCCGAACTTCCTTTTGATTTCATCGGTCTTGCCAACCCACTCTTTTGTGTCAGGTTCTTGTTCCACGCCTTTTTCCATGCTTTCCTGCATCTGTTTTTTAGACGGCTTCGCATAATGGGTTCGAGTGGTTTCTATATTCGAATGGCCCAAAAGCGCTGCCACCTGTTCCATAGGTACGCCGTCTTGATAAAGGCCGCATGCACGAGTCCGACGCATCATGTGTGGGTAGACCGAATCCGGCAGATTTGGGTTGGTTGCCTTTGTAATCTCTCCGTATTTATGGAGTATTCTTTCCACATTTCTCGCCGACATGGGATGCGTTTCTCCATGGATAACCGTATAAATCAGCGGACATTCCGGATCCAGGGCAGAATCATGGTAGCAGGACACATAGGCTTTAAGGTGTTCCGACGCTTTCTTGGAAAGGACTATGCGTCTCTCTTTTCTACCCTTTCCATGGATCAGGATAGAGGAACTATTTTTCCCGATCGTTACGTCACCGAGCCGGATATTTACAAGCTCCTCAACACGGATCGCTGTATCGTAGAGCAGGATCAGAATAAAGCGGTCCCGGTTTCCCTTACGGGTGTGGGCGGGACTGTCCAGAAATGCCGCGAGATCCCCGGCTTCGATTACCGGCCTCTGCACTTTTGGAACGGAGGCGGAAGGAACCCTTTCTGCGATCAGATATATGGGGATTATAGAGGCATCCCCATCCGACACGTATTCAAGGTAGGATCTAATGGCCGCGAACCTGCAGTTGATCGTGCTGGCTGAATGCCCAAGGCTATCCCCCATATATTGCCTGTACTCTAAAAGCAGCTGGTACGTACAATGCACAAAAGTAAAAGAGAGCGGCGAAAGCATTCTGACCCCCGATATATAATCATAAAAGTGGGATAATCCTGTTTTGTACTGTTTGACTGTGTGACAGCTCCTGCAAGCCTGTTTTGGAAGAAATACTTCCAGGAAGTCATAGGTTTTCGAAAAAAACAGCTTGTCAAAAGCCGCGTTCTCTCCCCTTTTACTCATAGTCCACCTCCGGGATCACAGTCTGGGATGTCTTGTCCGCAGATCGGATCGACTCAAACAGTTTTTCCGTGGTGTGATAATAGTAGTAAATTTCCAGAACAGACTTATGTCCGACAAACCGCGCCAGATACGGAAGCATCATTTCCACGTCTACCCCCTGTCGGGTCCAGAGATTTATGCGGTCTGTAATAAAGCTGAAACGGAGATCATGGACTGTCGGTTTATTGTTGCAGGTTTTTGAAAACGGTGTCCTGTTCCAAAACCGGGTAAAGGCGTTATCCACGGTCGTGTTGGGAAGCGGTTTGGCGGGATCCCTTCCGGGGAAAAACCATGAGGGCTGCATGTTAAGTGCCCGGCACAGGTACGTCCTGTAATCACGGCATAGGCAGGTTAATTCTTCACCCATGTATACAAGCCTGTCCTTGTGTCCCTTCGCATCCATGATGGTAAGGATCCCCTGCCCAACGTCCACGTTTTCAAAAGCTATCCCGCTGGCTTCGGAATTCCTTAATCCGCAACAGTATATCATCCGGAACAATACTTTATACTCATCCGCAATTCGATGGGACGAAGGGTCAGCTGTTTTCGGGATGTAAGAATCTATTTCGCGAAACAGCCTGGACCGTTCATCGTCTGTAAGCAGGTGTGGCAATACAATTTCAGCTTTCAGGTGGCTTTTCGGCAAATATGCGTGGATTCCCATGGACATCATGTACAACGAAAGCTGCCTTACAACAGAAACCCGTTTATTGTGATTGGCGATCCCTTCAGAGGGAGACTGTTCGCACCAGCTTGAAAGGAATTCTTTTGTATACGCAGGGGTCGCCAGTTCATGCTCCGTACAATAGCAGTCAAACCGGAGGAGGATGGCTTCTTCCGTCCGATAGTCATACCCGGCCGCCCTTTTCTCCTTTATCATGCCGGAGATATAGTCTGAAAGCACGCTGCCAAAAATGATGGGGGATTTTTCCTTCATCGGCCAAACCCCCCTTCCATCTGTAGCGAGCGTTCGGAAAGGTCCATACAGCACAGCCTCATGCGCTCCTCATCCAGGGAAAGGTACTTATGGACATTTGCACGGTCTCTGTGGCCGAGCATTTCCTTTACTTCATCCGGATTAGCCCCGCTGCGGAGCTTGTTCGTCGCGAATGTTTTTCTGGTCACATGGAAGCCGGAGCCTTTAACATTTCGGCCGGGAAGGGCCGCCTCCAGGGCATCGGTGCATGCGGTTGTGGTTTCAAGTCCGCAATAAGGAGCCCTGCCCCTTAAGAAAACTTTGGGATTGCTCGACTCAGGCCTCTCCCTTACAATGTACCTGTAAAGTGTATTTGCCACTTCCGCCGGCATGGGAAGATAGAGCTCATAGCCGGTCTTTTCCTGTACAAAGCGGATGGAAACATCATCCCAGTCTATGTCCCCGATGACAAGGTTGATGATGTCAACTCCCCGCAGTCCCATGTATAACCCGAGTTGGAGCATTGCTTTCTGCCGCAGCGTGACGCCGATACCGTCATTCTCGAACAAGTTGCGCAGCTTTTCCTGCTCCTGCTTTGTCAGTACGACAACAATGGTTTCCTTTGGGGCGCTGACGCTTGGCAGGGCAAGGAATAAAAACGGATTGCTCAGGGCATTTCGTTCGGCAAGGAATATCAAGAACTTGCGTATCCTGGAATTATAGGCGTTTTTCCCTGCCGGCGTTTTATGTTCATCATCAAGATTGAACTGTTTTACATGCTGGCTCGTAAGCTGTGAGAACGAAGACAAACCAGCTCGCATGAGAAAGAAGCAGAACCTACAGCAACTGCTTGCCATCATCCTGATGGAACTGAGCGCCATGTTTTCAGCCTTCTTCTCGTCAAGGAATTCCCTGACATAGCCGGAACACCAGTCTGGGAGTGCCTGCAAAGCTGTGATCCTTTTTGAGAATACGGTTTTCAGGTTGAGCGGCATTCCTTCGGAAACTTCTCCAACCATGATCATAACGCGGCGGATGGCCGATACTTCGGAAGCGGAAACGGATGTCTTGAGTGATTCTGCCCATGCGATCCCCTGCGCTGGCATGTAACGGAGGGAATTAACATCCATAAACAGGTAAAACAGGTTCACAGCCTGAAGAATGGTGGTCAGGCAGCCGCTGCTATAACCATTATTCTCATGCGCCTCGTACACGGCGTTTCCGGCGCTAAGGTATTCCTCCAAGGGGATGACATTTTCAGCTGATACCTGTTCTGCCTTCCAGCGACTGGTTACATTAAGACTTACAGTGTCCCAAAAGCGGATCTTTCGCATAGTGATTCCTGTTACAAACAAGGTATACCCATAAGGAACCAACCCTTCTGAATAAAGAAAGCAGAGCAGTGAGTTCAGCTGTGAGTGGATCTGGGCCTTTACGTAATACGTATGAGCGACAAGTGTGCTGCAGTAATTGAACAACACCTCATATGAGATATCAGAGATGTCGTTGCATCCCATCATCTGAAACTGGTAAAGGATGTTGATCGCTCCGTAACGTTTGTCCCTACAGGTTTCAGGTGCCAATGCATTATTTGCGGCTGTAAAACGGCCAACCAGCTCTTTGAAACAGGGACTCAGCCTGCCTTCTTTTGTCTTTTGGGGATTAAAGATGTCATACTGGATGTCTCCGGTCTGGTAGACATCGTCAAGTTTATGCAGGGCAGCCCTGTAAAGGTCGTATTTCGTCTTTTTCAGGTTTCCGGATTCCTTCTCCAACCAGAGACAGGCATACTCAGAAGAATAAGATACCTTGGTCTGCTGTAATGCTTCACCCAGTGATTGATAGCAATCCTTATAGGCATTAACTGTGTCGCGCCCTCGTCCCTGAGTTGCAAGGTAGTCAATTACGATGCATGTGTTTTCATTATACTGTTGCATAAGAGGTTCTCCTTTCAAAAGTGGTAACCTCATTATGCAGGAATGGAACGAATTATCCGAACATTCTCAGTGAAAATCCTTCTGAATCACAATGATTTCCCAAAATGTGCGGATAATAAAAAGCTTCGGATAAGATTTTTCCCTTGGATTTCCCACTCCGGACAGGCGCCGATTTGACCTTGATGGACAGCTTTGCCAGAGAGAGTTTCAGTTGCTTTGCCCTGTATTGTGAGCCATGGTCGAAATAGCAGGCATCAAATGCGCCAAATTTGAGTATGGCCTTATGGAACGTGTCCTCGACGACAGTCTCTTCCTGATTGTCATAAAACTGCGACGCCAGGATCATCCTGGAGTGGTCATCAATAGCGGAGGAAAGGTAGGTCCGGACAGCTTTTCCGCCCTCCCCGATTGGAAGCATTGGACCGTATTTCAGGTCTCCCTGAATCAGCATCATCCTGTGAGGCTTGCAGAACCTCCTGGAGGAGCTTTCCCGTGCTTCCCTGTACGTCTTCAGATGCGTGCTTCCGAAACCGGCAGCGTATAAATGCCGCTGAAGTGTGGATCTTTTAAGGATTCCCGGTCCCACCTGACGTTCCAGTTCAAGTATGGTGATTATCTGCTCTACTGACCGGGATGGAACCTCACGCCTGAGCTGGATGGCCTGCTGCAGGAGTTCATCGAAGTTCTCCGGGAGGGCATCCTGGTTCCGGGGACCATGGCTTTTGGGCTTAAGCCCCTCAAAACCGTCCTTCTGGTATGCTTCATCATAGCGCTTTACTGTTTTGTAGGATACATCGTTCCGGGCGGCGATCTCATACCGGAGCTGCACACGTTTCGCAGGATCCAGCGACGTATCCGTCAGCCGGGAGATCATCTGGAAGCGCTCCAGGGCTGTATCGTCCTGCCAATGCTGGATTATAAGGCTTCTGTTCGTATTCATCGTCTGTAATACCTCCTTTAACAGGGAGTATACAGGCCATCCGGCGGACACCATAACCAAAGTCGGTAAAATCTCAGGGGTAGTATGGCAACAGGCGTGCCCCGGAATTATAGATGTACCGCAGGACTGTCTTTAGCCAGCCTTCCGGGATGGAACTCCTCAGCATTCCCAGCAGTGAAACACCGGATTTCAATAGTTCCTCTGAGAAACCCAGTTCCCGATGACCGATGGATTTCATATGCCCATCGATGTCACGCTCGTTTAGCATCAACCAGAACTTCCAATGCCCCACAGTCATGACTGATGGACGGTCATCGGACTCGTCTGGGATGATTCTGTCATCGAGTGCGTCTGCGATTACGGATTCCTCGTAATGCTTGAATGGAACCAGACAGTCCGGAAGCATCCGATGTATCCGCTTGCAGGAAGGGTTGTTGCATTGATGCCGGGGGATATAGAGCCATTCGGCATCGCCACCCTCATGCCTTATGATACGCTTGCAGTAATCACGGAACAGCAAGCTTCCGCTTTTGCATTCCGTGCACTGATATTCACTGCCGTCAGGTAAAAATATATTGCCCTACCACTCTGTACTCTGTTACAATAAGCATGGTTTTAATACCATGAGTCACAGGGTACACGACTGGCAAGAGGGGTGCTCTGTGGCTCTCTTTCATTTTAGACTAACGGACAGTATACAGAGCAATCAGCGGACAATCAAGCAAATCAGAAAAAAGCCAATTCAACTTAGCCAAAACACCTTATCGCGGCGTGAAAAAACTCCTTACCATGTGTGGCGGCAAAATCATCTTACCGCACACAGTCGACCATGCAGTACTTTGAGGGCGAGTTTTCGCTGGAAAGGCCGAGAACCTCTCGGAAGAAAGAATATTGTGCATAGCCTGAATCATGGTGGATATCTGCCGTTACAAAAAAGGAATACCTTTTTTGTAACGTTGTATAAATACTTGTGAGTTGAAAGTTGTATAGATCCAAAAGGCGAAAGTACCCCCTTGGGATGCTCGGTAGTTTTCAAAAATCGTTACCAATTCGGCGATTTCTGCAGTATTTCATTGGTTTCCGATGTTTTTTTGCCTCATGCGGACCTATTTCTACGCTCATGCCAGTGCTGCGCCATATGGAGTATTTGCATTATCGGTGAGTCTGGGCGGGTCGCTAACAATGCGAAAAACCTTCGGCGCAGGTAGAACATTACGGTTGCCTAATGATGCGGTCTCCCTCCGTCTTGTGCGCAGGTATCGGATTGACTGCAATTCAAGGCAGTCCTTCTCTCTGAAAGAGATAATCTGGAGCAGCCCCATGGCTATACAGGCCAGCTGCACGAACCCTTCGATAGCGCGGATTTTCTGAAGCACTTTTTCCCGGTCATGCCGGGCCATGACGATATCAAGGGGATCGGGATCCCCCGATTTGCTGAAGTGGTCCAGCTTCCCGATGGCCTTCGTCCAGAAATGGTAGCAGAACCCGCCGATCTGCTGCTTGAATTCGCGAAATAGGTTCTCGATGCGGAACCGCCTGCCGTACAGCTCAATGACTTTCTCGGGCGGGAGGGTGGGGTCGGTGCTTGCCAGGATGCTCCTTGCGCCGTCCATTATGACGAGCACGAAACGGAGCTCCCTGTACAGCCCCTTCCCCCAGAGGTAGTCCCGACAGAGGTACTTGACTTTCTCGGTGCCCCCGTAAAGATGCACGTTTCCTTCCAGGAAGTCGCCCCCGTTCTCGAACAACTCGTAGAGATGGACACCTTCCCCCTTCTTCCTGGGGCGGCCCGGCTTTCCGGGCGGCCTTGCCGGCGCTTTCTCATATGCCACCGCGTTACGCTTGGCTTTCGTGACTATGTCGAGCGTGCGCCCCTGGCAGGCCTTGTCAAGCTCGTCCAGCAGGCGTATCGCCGAGACCGACAGGAAGTACCGGTCCGGCAGGATGATCGACGGCCCCATGGTGCTGGCGGCCTGGAAGCCGCACCTCACCATCTGGAGGACATGGCTTTCCGCCGACACCGTGCTCCCTGCCCAGTCTGCCGCACGCCGGATGCCGTCCTGGATGCCCATCATGAGGGGGACGCAGAATACGTCCGACGCGGTGTGGATAATTGCGCCCACGGCGCCAAACATGTGGCCGAATATGTACTCCCCCTTGGAGGAATCCTCGGATTCCTGGTACAGCTTCTTCACGCCGGGCATGTAGACCGCCTCCTTGGACTGCTTCACCCCGTCGCCGGCGAGCACGTACCGCCCGTCCACGGTGAGCACCATGCCGGTCCGGGCAACAAGCCGATACCAGCAAAGGCGGATTTCTTCCAGTTTCCATGCCCTGGAATAGAAGAAGTGCAGCATGGTCTCGTAACAGGGCCCGTCGAGCGAGAGTGCCCTGATGACTGACGTGACTCCCAGGGAGTCGTCCCGGATCATGAACCCGAGTA